>NZ_QFGB01000046.1:0-34286 GCF_004369245.1 Pelotomaculum sp. FP
TTATCATTATTTTGAAAAACAATGCACTAAAAAAGGTAACAGAAAACCGGCCCGGCCAAGGTAGCTGCTAAACAGTGACCTGGGGGGCCGGCATAAAAGCTATTATCATCATAACAACCCATACCCATCTAAGAGGACTTCACTGCCCATTCGCACAATGGCGTTCAGAGCTTGGATTGTTGATATTGTATGATTATTTAATGTCTTAGTATCACCACCATATTTCAGGTACTGTTGACCAACCACTTCAATGGCTATTTCCACAATACAGTAGTCGCGCGACTGACCGGTACCAGGACCATACCCGCTGTGGAATAGGCAAATGATTTTTGTTGGTCTCGGTACCCGTACTTTGGGAACCGGTTCCCGAACCTATCTGGATTACCCATATTTCCCTCAATTGGAATTTTGGTTGTCCGGTGGTTCTAATACTATTATACGAGGGAAAAGATTATGAGGAGGGCTTTCAGTCTGCAACCGGCAATGGTTTTAAAATTGAGGAGATGTTGTCACGCTGTTTTCAGCAGACCCCAAATAAGCTAATAAGCTAAGGGTCACAGCGCCCAATAAAGGGGGTTGGGCAGGTGAAAAAAAGGACTTTTATTATCGTGATATCTGTCATCACTGCATTATTTATTATCGGCTCAGGATTATTTATCTATCGCAGCATCGCCTCAATCTCAGAAATGTTTAAATTAAACGGACAGCTGCAGGCAGAAGGTTACTATATGGGCGAATTTGAATTTAAGATGCTCGGGTGTGCCTATTACCTGGACAAAGGACAGTATATCACCGCTTTTTCCATGTTAAACAAGCTGCGCCAACAGTTAAAGACCGGAGAAGGTTTAATCAAGGTGCCTGATTTCGCTGACAAAAAAGAGGAAATGGATTTTTACTTAAGCCTGCAGGATCCTAAAACAGGCGCCTTCATGGACGACTCTTACCCCTCCTTTCTTTATTATGAGCCCACACTAAATGTTGTGGACCACCTTGAACTTTTAGCTAAGGAGACAGGCCGGCCGCTGCAACTGAAATACCCGCTAAAATTTCTGGACGAAATCAATACCCCGGACAGTTTAAAGGCATTGCTGAACGATCTGTCTTCATTTAGGATGGCTCGGTTCCAAACTGCCCAAAACAAATTACATGATGGCATCCTGCTACCACAGCTTTAATGAACTGGAGCGCAACAATCTTTATCATTTTACGCCGGAGTGGAAACAGGCGCTTTTGGAGTGGTTTTACAACAACCAGGACAGCAGGACAGGATATTGGCTTAATAGCACCGGCGAACTGCTGAATGAGGGTGATTTAAGCCCAACCTATAAACTTGTTACATTATTTGTGGATGAGCAGGGCAAAAACATCCATTCCGAATTCCCTCTGCGCTATAAGGATGAGATGCTGTTAACAACCCTCCGCAAGCTTTCCAAACCTTTGCCTGAAAACGCCGGCATGGCTGAGATTCATGAATGGCAGCTGACAAGGTACCATGGTATAAAACTGCTGACATACTATTTATGGGACGGGGTTACTCCCGAAAGCAGAAGAACGGCCAGGACTTTCATGGAGGATATTGTGAAAAGTAAGTTTGCAATGTTCTACCTGGAAAACGAGGGCGCGTTTGCTTATTATCCCGGCTCAAAAGCGGCTACCCTGGACGGAACAGGCGACGCGGTATCACTGCTGGATGTTGTTGGCGTGCTGTCAAACGACCGGCAAAACTACTTATGGGGGACCCCTGACCAGCGCATCACAGACCTGGGTTCATATGAAGTTTCAGACCTGCGTGAAAGCGACCTGGCAGCTATTTTAAACTCGCCTGAGATTAATTCACTTCGTTTTTACAAAACCGCTCCTGTTTCCGGGAATTTCACGACAGGTGTTGTTTTCCTCTGCTATCCCGGGGAAACACAGGTTCTGGACATTATGGACCTAATGCCTAAAGTAAAACAATGGGTAAACATGACGCCGCAAACTATGGGGAACTGGACTTCAAAAGAAGCGATTTTAGAAGAACTGGAAACCGTACAGATGGAGCCGGTTCCCGTTTTTAAAGGTGAGCTTCCGCTTACACCGGCTGATGAGACGTTGCGAAACCATGGGGAACTGACAGTCATTGGTTTTGATGTGCTGCAGGTGCCCCGGTACAAATTATCATTTACACTGCATTAAGGGCATTTTCTGTCATAACTACTGTTTGCGGTGTCTCCCATGGAATGTTATAGTTAAAGTAAGATTACAAGCTAAAAAGAAGGCGAAAATGTGAAAAAAGCTTTGATTCTTTATTGGTCTCATTCCGGTAATACAGAAAAAGTAGCCGTGTACCTGCAAAAAGGCTTGGAAGAAGGCGGGTTCCAAACCACGCTTCTGAAAGTGCAGGAGGCGGCAGACATCGATTTTTATGATTTTGACCTGGTGTGTATCGGTGCGCCGTCTTATAGCTGGCATCCCCCCAAACCGGTTGATGACTACCTCAAGGGGAAATTTAACAGTTATAAAAAAGAAGGCCGGGTGAAGGTTAACGCTCCAGCAATACCCGGGAAAAATGCCCTGATATTCTGTACCTATTCCGGCCCGCATACGGGGATTAGAGAAGCGGTACCGGCAGGAAAATACATGGGCCAGTTTTTTGAGCATTTCGGTTTTACCGTGGTGGATGAATGGTATATACTCAGTGAATTTCACGGATCGGAAGAAAACAGCACCTTGGGGAGAATGGGCAACATCAAAGGGCTGCCTAGTGAAGAAGATTTGAAGAGAATTAAGGAAAGCGCCAGGAACCTGGCTCAACGTCTATAATTTCATTAATGTATTTATACAACTGCAGCTTGGGATAGCTGCAGTTGTTTTATCCCATTTGTGATATTTGTGTTTTTTCGGTTTAGGAAAATAATTTATTGACGCCAGTCATGATTCTGGCAACTTTGAAGGCTTACCAAAATATAGCTGCCAGATTAGCCAACTTTTTCAGGTTGCTCATTATGTTTCATCAAGGGCATCAAAAGAGAGGGTTTGACTGGAAACTATCATCAAATCTGGTTATTTTACTATATGGTTGCATATTTTTTTAGATATGGTGTATGCTCACCAAAATTATGTTATATTACTTCTAAGCAGGCAATAAAATACCTTCCCACCCACATCTGCTGCTGTTACATAAACCATTAAACCAAGAATAGTTACCCATCCTGCAAGAGCCAGCGGATAATGGAAATGTAAAGACTTTGGATAAACTAATTCTAACAAGTATAGTAGAATTTTGCCTCCATCCAATGCGGGAACCGGAAGTAAATTTAAAACGGCCAGATTGAGGCTCATTAAGGCTGTAAATTGCATGGCTTTTAAATTGTTGATACCAATGAAATCCCCACCTATAACAACGATACCGATAACACCCGAGAGTTGTTCGCTATGCGTAAAGACAGATGGAATAGCCAAAACCATTTGATAAAGAACAGAAGCGGTCTCATACGGGCTGAATCAAAATATTATTAATTGAAAATGGCGAAACAATTAGATTGATAATGACAAAACAAAATATTGGAAGGATAATGCTGGCCAGCGGTCCCCCGGCAGACATGATCATCCTCTTTGCAACAGGGTAATTAAAAAACTCCGTTTCATCCAACACTTCAGGAAGAACATAGCCGCCTAGCGGAATTAATGAAATTCTATATTCAGTAACCCCTCTCCTCCTAGCCCACACTTTCGGACCAAATCCGATTGAGAAAACCTGAATAGGGATGCCGGCCAATTTAGCAGCTAAAAAGTGACCGAGTTCATGGAAAAAGATGACAAAGCCAATCAATAAGAGTGTCACGATATAACTCATTTCAAACTCCTTATTTAGATATATTTTCCAGCATGCCAGGGGAGATATCCCCTTGACAAAAACTTCACAGAAACTTGACTTGAATGCATTAAATATTCACCTTTAACAATGCTCCCAATTCCTTAAGAAAACGCTCAATATCCCCTAAATTCATCGTTAATATCTTATAAAGCAGCTCATCATCCACTTCCCAGTATATATGTACCAACCTGTTCCTGAACTTGGCCATGCTGACCAGGTTCTTTACGAAATCCCCGTCAAAAATTTTTACTTCTCCCATTACCCGGAAAGTATCCGCATAGTCTTCCGGAGGCCGGTAATTATTTTTTGTTATGATGTGATTACACAGGTCGATGGCAGCCTCGATGGCAACCAGAAAGTGATACTTGGCACTTCCAACTTTATCAGGGTCATTGACGAAGTCCTCTTGGGAAAGGGATGATAAAGCTTTTAACCTGGTTAAGGCTTTCTTTAATTCATAGGATAGTTTTCTAACCTTATCTTCATTAATCTCCAAGCCTTAGCACCTCCTTTAAATACTGCTTCCGGAAAGGCGCAAAATCAAAGTAGAAATCCAGTGTTCTGGTTTGAAATTCCACACGTCTGTCGCCGTCTTTCTCAACCAACAGGATCCCGCTCTTAATAGTTTGATATTGAAATGAAAGAGGTGCAAAGTTTAATACTCTCACATCCACCGGATACTTTAATTTCTCTTCCAGTTTAATCTCCAGTTCTATTTCGTAGTTTATAATTTTATCACTAAAGTTTTCATCTTTTAAATATACGGCAATGTCGATATCTCCGAAGCCTTTCGGTTCCAAAAAAGAGCCATGGACATAGGCAAAAATGATTTCCGGCATGCTGTTCAAAATACATTTAATCGATTCAAGAATTTTATCTTTTTCATCATTGTTTATAAGATACTTCTTAATTTTCATTGCAGGTTACCACCATAAATTAAATATCAAAGTACTATTCTACCTTATTTTGGAATTCCCTTCCCGGAAAAATGCAATACAGTACTATTACACTCCTTCGAGATTCCGTTGTGGGGCTAGTCCCCTGGTTCTTATATTATAACAAAAATCACTGCTGGCTACATAGTCTAGCTCTTGTTGCGTTTCCGCCCCTACCCCTCCTTCCTGAAACAATTATTTTTTTAAACTTCTGGAAAGAATAAAAAAAATTAAGCAGGGGGGTTAATTTGTGACCGCATTAAACCATTTGTTTCAGCCGATAAAAATAGGCTCCATGGAAGTCAAAAACCGTCTGGTGATGCCGCCCATGTGCACCAGGCTGGCCACTGTGCATGGTGAAGTGACCGATACTTTAATTGCCTATTATGTCGAGAGGGCCCGGGGCGGCGCCGGGCTGATCATGGTGGAGTACTGTTATATCGATGAAAAGGAAAGCAAGGCCGCCATATGCCAGCTTGGGGTACAGAGCGATCACCATATCACCGGCCTACGTGAGCTGGCCACGGCCATTAAGAGTTACGGGGCCAGGGCCGTGTTGCAGATAGCCCACGGCGGGCGGCAATCCGACCCGGGGAAAATAGGCGGAAGAAAGCCGGTGGCGCCCTCGGAGATACCCGATCCCTTGGTGAGTGAAATGCTGGGTCACCCCAACCACGTGCGCGCTCTCAGTATAGACGAAGCGGAGGAGGTCATTGAGTCCTTCGTGGAGGCGGCCCGCAGGGCAAGGGACGCCGGCTTTGACGGCGTGGAAATCCACGGGGCGCACGGTTATTTATTGTCGCAGTTTCTCTCGCCTTTCAGCAACCACCGCACGGATCTTTACGGCGGCGATTTGGAGGGGCGCTCCCGCTTCCCCCTGGAAATCGCACGCAGGACCAGAAAAAAATTGGGCCCCGATTACCCCATCTTCTACCGTCTCAGCGCCGATGAGTTTGTCCACGGAGGGTTGACCCTGGACGAAACCAGGCGGTTTGCCCGCATGCTGGAACAGGCGGGGGTAAACTGCATCGATGTTTCAGCCGGCAACTACTCCTCCATGCACCGCTTCATTATGCCGGCTTATTACCCCAACGGTTATTTTGTGTACCTGGCTAAAGGGATTAAAGAGGCAGTCCGCGTCCCGGTTATCGCCGTCGGCGCCATCAATGAACCGCTGCATGCCGAAGAGATTATAGCCGGCGGGTCTGCCGATATGGTAGCCATGGGCAGGGCGCTCATCGCCGATCCGTACCTGCCGAAGAAGGCCTTTGAGGGTAGATTTGAAGATATCCGGACCTGTATCCGTTGTAATGACGGATGCATCAACCGCTTTTTCAAGGGGTGGACCATTCGCTGCGCCGTCAATCCGGTTGCGGGGCGAGAAAAGCATTACGCTGAAATTCCTCCGGCCCGCGTCAGGCGAAGGGTCATGGTGATTGGCGGAGGTCCGGCCGGCATGCAGGCAGCCATTACTGCCCGGAGGCGCGGGCATGAGGTTGCGCTTTATGAAAAATCAGACCGTCTGGGCGGGCTTTTAAACATCGCCGCTATTCCCGACTTCAAGCAGGATTTACGAAGATTCAAGGACCACCTGATCAGCCAGGTTAGGCAAATGCAAATCAACGTGGTATACAACCGCGAAGTGAACCGTCAACTGGTGGAGGCGGAAAGACCGGATGTCGTGGTCATCGCCACCGGCTCCCGGCTTCACGTACCGAATGTGGCCACGATAAACAGGGGCAATATGGTCAACGCCCTGGATGTGTATTCCGGCAGGATTCAGACCGGCCAAAATGTGCTGGTGGTCGGCGCGGGCCTGGTTGGCAGCGAAACGGCTTTAATTCTAGCCCGGCAGGGCAAAAAGGTTACCTTGATGGACCGCCTTGAGAAAATCGCCTTTGACGTGGAGCCGCTCACTTTTATGGCCCTGACCGAATTGTTGGGCCAGGCGGGCGTGGAAATACGGACAGGGTTGAACATCGAAGCGGTGACGGAAACCGGCGTCATGGTGAGTGACAAGGGCTGGAACAGGTTTACAATTGAGGCTGATACAGTGGTTAACGCCCTGGGCCTGGAACCGAACCAGGAGCTGCTCGGGGAACTGGAAGGCAGCGCTTCCGTGGTTTTTGCCGTGGGAGATTGCTACAAGCCCAGGGATGTGGGTGACGCCGTCCATGAAGCGTTCAGCCGGGCCGTGGGGCTGGAACCGGGACAGGATTTGAGCCGGGACATGGGCAGCGCGGCGGATATATCGTTTATGGGCGATGACTTCTATTATGAACCCAACATCATGGCCGGTGTTTCCTACGGCGGTTACGGGGAACGCGTTCACTAACGCGCATGCTTCAACCGCAAGACTTTCGCAGCCTGTAACCAAGTTGCGCAATGCGTTTAAGAAGTTTTCGAATTGCCCGGACCGCCGGTCATGTTCAGCTTGCATGATCAGGCGGCCCGCTTTATGCAACAATGCTTTGACTCCAACAAGTTCGGCGCTAACGCGCCGTCGTGCGGCTGAGACCGCACCCACGTTGCTCAGTATATTTTCAAATGCGCGGCGGCGCCGGCGGCATGCGGAACAAAAGGCTTAAACCTCTCCTTTCAAAAACCGCTGTCTTAAGCCCTCATCAAACTTTTCTACAGCGTACCTCAGCATTGTCCGCGGCATCTCCCGGTAATGTTCTTTCAGAAAACCTAACTCTGCTGCAAAATCCCGGTTGCCGGTTTCTCTCAGCATCCAGCCGACGGCTTTATGGATCAGGTCGTGCTTATGTTTTAGCAAAATCCCGGCGATATTGAAAGTGTCCTGATACTGTCCATTGCGGATAAAGTAAAAGGTGGTGATGATGGCGATTCTTTGTTTCCAAAGGTGATCCGAGCGGGCAAATGCGTACAGGAGGTCTTTTTCCCGCTCCAAAAAATACGGGCCCAGTATTTTATCGGCGGAAGAATCCACCAGATCCCAGTTATTTATGTACGGTATGTTGTTCAAGTACAAATCCACAATGGCCCTTTGTTCTTCTTTGTCTTTTGCCTTCTCATATTTCAGGACCAGAAGAAAAAGCGCGGTTAAACGGTATTCATGTACGGGCTCTTTTAACAATATTTCTATATCATCCAGGCTAACTTCCCGGTAATATTTCCGGGCAACCTTCCTCTGCAGGGGGACCGTGACACCAATAAACTGATCTCCCTCACCATACCCACCCGGGGCAGCTTTAAAATACCTCGGTAAAAATTCAGCCTTCTCAGCATTTTTGTATTTTCCCAACTCGTCTTTGACAGCCTGAATGGATTTCATTGTTTTCACTCCAAATCTGGTTGTTGAATTGAACCTTTTCACTCAATAAGGTTATTGGTATAATATAATTTTATAAAGCAAATATATTTCTTCAATATGATATTTTGAGGGATTTTTATGTCGATATTCGACGGCAAACCCATTGCAATGAACCCAAAGATCGTGCTGAGCGCTTCGCGCATGACCGACATGCCCAAATTCTACCCGGACAAATTGATGGAAGAGGTAAATAATAGACTTGCACGTGGCTTGGAAATACACACCCTGGTTTTATGGACAAAGCATCCGGCAAGTTTATTAATTGACCCTCTGCGTTCATATCTCGAAGAACTAAAAAATAAAAATATACAACTCTATGTTCAGCTTACTATAACCGGGTTGGGCGGTTTAAGTATAGGGATAAAATCAAATGGAAAGCCTTTGGTGCTGGAGCCAAAAGCTCCTTCCCTGCAAGACTCCTTACCGGCATTGCCTGATATTGTTAACCTTGCCGGCAGCCCTGATAGAATAAGATTGAGAGTCGATCCAATAGTCAGAATTAAGGATAGTAAAGGAAATACTTTTTCCAGCCTCAAATTCCTGCCGGTTATTATCAAGTCATCTGCCCAATATGGCATAAAATATTTTAGTTTTAGTTTTCTTGAAAAGAATATGCATCACAAGGTAGATAAAAGATTTCGAGAGATGGGATGCCAAATTGTTCCCCCTGATGAGGAGGAACGGGACAGGACTTTTCATTGGTTAAAGCAAGTGGAATCAGCATACGGAGTTTTTATCAGCGCCTGCTGTGTGCCTGGATTTCCTGACAGCAAATGTATTGACGGTGAATTATTACAGCGGCTTCATGACCGTCAGGAACCGGCTGATTCAAGACAACCGAGGAAAAGGCCGCAATGCGGGTGCACGTATTCCATAGATATCGGCGGATGGCCTCCCAAATTATGTTATACCGGGTGCGACTACTGCTATGCTCATGCCAATTATATAGACTAAATCAAAGATCGGCCAAGAAAACTATCTGTATTCAAAGACGGAATTCAGTTATCCTCACTGACCATCAGAGGGAAAGTAACCTGCCATCTACCCTCGGTATGAAGACCGCTTGTGTAGAAGGAGCCATACAGGGTGTAGTCTCCGATTTCATCCTTCGGAATGTCGAACACAAACTCCTGATAGTCCATTCTGTCGTTGCTGTCCATGCCTTCAATGAAAGATACGCTGTAGTCGTATTGAGTCTGATTGCCGTCTTTATCAACGAGGTAGAAATACCCGTGATTGTCCAAAGTTCGTTTTTCGGAGGTTGCCAACTGAATATGGAGCATTCCATCAATATATCCAATTGCGGTCACATCAAGGCCGCTTATTGGAGCACAAATAGACATCCCCGGATTCAGCACAACAAAGTCATTTGTCGCGCTTGTATATTTGGAAAGATTTATGCCGCTTTTACCTACAGCGTATATGGTTTGCGTTGCCGAGAACTCTTCCACTCCAGCAAGGTTTATATCAACCGGAACATCCTCCAATGAAGTTTTATGGCTGATAAACTCCCGCACCGAGAAGGTGAGCTTGCTTCCCGAGATATCATGGTCACCCCACTCGGTAATTAGAATCAGAAATGTGGCCGTTTTGCTTTCCGAGTCATAGCCCACACGCTGACATGTGGCAGATGAATCAAATGCGCGATGGATGGAATAGCTGTCAAACAGATCTGTCGTTTCGTCAACGCGGTCACCGGTAAGGTCTTGAAGTGTAATATATATCTCTGCCGTATTATCGTGGAGATACGCCGACACCACCTCCATGCGGATTCCGTTGTCCTCACAGGCTTCCTGTACCGGCATAAATAATTGGGCAACCTCCGGCGACACCAAATACATAAGTTCATATATGGCAGGTATCCTTGCAGCCAGAACCGGCGTTGCAAGAACAATGCATAGCGCAAGCATTGCTGCAATCATAAACAGCCTGCGATAAAATGGTCTGGATTTGCATCCTTTGGGTCTGTGGTGGCTTTGTATCAGCTTAACTGTATCGGCAACCAACGCCGGGGTGGGTGTAATCTGATCGTTCATACTCTTATATGTTTTTTCAAACATTAGATTTCTCCTTTCAGCATGTTGGATAGCTGCGTTCTTGCTCTTGTAAGCTGTGTTCTGACGGTTGATTCCTTGATACTGAGGATTTTGCCGATTTCGCTGATAGAGTACCCCTCGTAGTAATATAGGTGTATTACCGAGCGATACTTGGGAGCGAGTTTTCTGAGTACCTCATCGAGTTCATTTTCTTCCGGCATTAAGAATCTATAATTGTCATCCAACGGTACCGTATTTCGCTGCCATGCCGATGACCAATACTTTTTTGCGCAGTTGATTGTGACGCGTATCAGCCAAGCTTTTCTGTGTTCTTCGCTAACAAAGGCCGGATTGTTTCGGACATATCTCAGAAAGACCTCCTGAAAAATATCGTCAGCATCACTCTTTGAGCGAACCTGCGCGAACGCAAGCCGATAAACCATATCGGCATATTCTCTCACAACTGACGCTATCGTCGCCGTGCACTGCGACTCGAAATCCATTCGGCAAAACCTCCTTTCACTACGAATACCCTGCAACCCTCCGAAATGCTACAAAGGATTTGAATATTTATTATATCAAATTGACATCGTCTCCATCTCGGAAATGAATTGCTTTGAAGAGTGCTGGAATGACTGGCTGTCATGTGACAATCCATATGCAATTTCAGACCGTCGCGCTATGAATGCCGGAGCCGGCAAATATATGAACTTTATTTCCGTCATATGCAGGCGTATTTAGCGGACTAAATTTATAAGATATAAAAAGGTCGGGAATATAATCATAGATGCCCGGCCTTTTTTACTACATACCAAGTATCTGCCAGTCAATCCTTGCATAAAGATGGTAGAAACGTGTCGCAATGTATGATAGGCAAGAATTTAACTTACGAATTATTTATATAACCTTTGGAAATATGAGTTGAATACCAAACCCTTGGCCAGATGACGATATTGGTTCAATATTTACCACAACCGATAATGCTTCGGCATATTTTTTTACGAGGTATAAACCCATCCCTGTTGCGTCCTGTCGATCTGGATGGTTTCCGGTAAACCCCTTAGCAATGTTGTTTTCCCGGAGCCGCTAGCCCCCATTATGCCCAAAAACTCGCCTTCAAGCACATCAAAGCTGATTCCTCTGAGGGCTTCTGTCTTATTGTCTCCCTTACCGTAGACTTTTGTGATACTCTCGACTTGTAAAACTCTATTTGAATTCATTTTATGGCCTCCTGACTTTCTTAATCCTAATCATAGCAAGTGCCGCAGAGGAATAACACTTACAGTTGGTGTAAGAAATCGCGTATGCTATGCATGGTCAGACACAAATATTAATTGAAAGATTGAAAACGCACCGAGGCTATGAGCGGCATCACTGCTTGCTGCCTTTAATTTTAGTTATTTCAGGAGGTTCGATGTGCCTCCAATTTTCTTGAAACAGGAAGACGTTTCACTGGCCACGACACGCATTATCTCCATGCATATCAATCCCGGCAAATCTCAGGACAAAGTAAATAATCCAATTTCCTAATCCGTATAATAATGAATTTGGAGAGCAGACCGACTCCGTAAAGCAAGGAGGCGGCCTTCTCACTCCCTTACATGCCGAGAATAGACCAGGTCAAAATCTTGCATAAAGACGGTTGACATTTGTTATCCTGTTCTACTATACTAAGGGTAACAAATGTTAACCAATATTGGAAGGATTTATTATGGCTCAAAATATCGGCCTGTCCGACGGCGAATGGAAACTGATGAATCTTTTATGGGAGGAAGCGCCGCGTACGATTGCGCAGCTTGTTTCCTCTTTGAAGGACGATACCGGATGGACGAAGGGAACCATTTTTATGATGCTCTCCAGAATGAATGACAAGGGTGTGGTTCGCTTTGAAACTGGAGGGCGCTCCAAGCTCTATTATCCTGTATTGAAAAAGGAGGATGCAACCTCTTATGAAACCGGGAGCTTTCTTAATAAGGTCTTCGGCGGCAGTATCGGGCTGATGGTGGCATCCATGGCAGGGCAAATGGATCTGACCAAAGAGGACATTGACGAGTTGTATGCCATCTTGCGCGAGGCGGAAAAGGAGGCGGGCAAATGATCGAGTGTATCATCACCTCGTCCGTGCTGATTGCGGTTGTGATTGCTTTGCGTTTCCTGTTCCGTGGAAAAATCAGCTGCAGGCTGCAATATGCCTTGTGGGGGTTGGTTTTGCTCCGACTGCTGATGCCGTTTCCGCTGCTTGGAAGCCCGCTCAGCGTAATGAACGCAATACCGGACAGCATGCCAATTTCAGGACAGCATATCAGCGTAACGTCCGGCGGTATTGGAGACACTGCCGACAACTCTGACAATTCAGTTTTAGCGGGGAACGCAACCGGCGTCCATTACGCTAAAACGATGAGCGCAAATGAGATATTGCGCCTTATTTGGCTGGTCGGTGCCATCGTGGTTGGGTTGTGGATTCTCGGCACAAATTTCGTATTTTACAGGCTACTTCATAAAACACGCAGAACTTATGACGCCGCTGACTTCAAACTGCCGGTCTATGTCAGCGGACATATCGCTTCGCCCTGCCTGTTCGGTATCATTCATCCGGGGGTTTATCTGACGCCGAAAGCGGCGGAAGACGAAAACAATGCCAGCTATGTCCTCGCGCATGAGCTGTGCCATTACCGCCATGGCGACCATATCTGGTCAATTCTGAGGGGCGTATGCCTTGTGGCTTACTGGTGGAACCCGCTTGTCTGGGCCGCGGCAATCCTCTCTCGCGCTGACAGCGAGCTGGCCTGCGACGAGTCGGTGATCAAACAGATTGGTGAGGAAAAGCGCCTGGCTTACGGGCATGCGCTTGTCGATATGATTACCGTCAAAAAAGCTCCTTCCGGTATCCTATATGCTGCAACCACGATGATTTCCGGAAAACGGGGCATCAAGGAGAGACTGAATATGATTATTAAGAAACCAAAAACTTTTATACCCGCTATGGTTACCGTTCTCCTGGCCGTCGCCGTATGCGTTGGCGGCACCTTTACCGGGGCGAAAGCTGCTTCCCTTTCCGCTGAGGAAGCGCTTACACAGCTTGCGGCAAGCGCCTACCATACAAAAGACGAAGTAAGCTTCCAAATCCCGCAAGGCTATGAAAAGCCTGAAAAATGGAATATTCATATAGCCGGCAGACTTGAATCGGACGGGTTTTCACAAAGCGTCCATCTGCTTGAAGATGTAAACGATTCTAAAACATGGAAACCGGGAGAGCGCTACAGCCTCCCCTTAAATGATCATTATACAGAGCTGACGCTTACAGCATATCTGCCCGGTGAAAACGGGAAAACGCTGGAAAAGACCGTTAATCTGCTGAACACACCCTCTTTTTCCGTGTCCTACTCATTGACCCAACTCAAAAACGGCAAGGTCCAATCGTCCCTTTCGCCGCTGTCGGGTGACAAAGCAAAGCTTGCTGAAGATTTAATCTTTGATTATATGGTAAAATCCGCCGCGTGGCCGGGTGTTGATATAAAAACGCTCAACGAATGTTATCTGCTGCGCGCAACCTATCCGGATGGCACGGCAACCGATTACTATGCCTATTTGCATGACGGAAAATCCGTCATGCAACAGGGTACTGACGGGTATTACAGCCGGATCGATGACGGGCTTTATGAAAAACTGGCTGATCTGGCGCAGGGCATTACGGCAGCGGCCGGCAGCGTGGAGGGATCAACCAACACCACTGTAAACATTGACCGCAGCGACCTTAACGCCTGCGTCTCCGACGCGATTATTACCGCCAATACCGATCAATACCACAGCGGCGATTTTTCCGCCGAAGCCCATACGGTTCTCAAAACCGTGGAAAGCGGTAACACAACCACGGTCTACGCAATGGCGCTCTATATGGAGTTCGGCTACGCGAACGGCGGTTTTTCAGAAACTGGCGGAAGCCACATGCCGGTAGCGGTCACCTTTGAGAAAAATGACGCCGGAAAATACGATCTGAAAGAATACTGGATGCCGAAGGACGGAACCTATTACGCTCCCTCCATTAAAGAGAAATTCCCCTCCGATATTTATAAGAACGCGCTTGACACACAGAAATACATCCTGGCTCAGACACAGGCCTGCTACGCACAGGCGGTTAAATATAGCAAGGTGAACACGGATGCCGTCCTCTCAAAGCTCGTTGATACCATCTGTTCATCTCCCGCCGAGGCGTCAAATCCGGGAGCCTATATCGAAGAGCACCCGATCGAGTACAGAGCGCTTCTGTACTACGGCGATTACACGCTAAGATACGCGTATGCCGAGTTTCTAAAGGGCGTGCAGACAGACCTTCGGGGTCAAATTCTGCTGTCCGCCATGCGTGAGCTGCTCGGCGAGGAGAATATTGGAAAGGATATCGGCCCGGCGCAGAAATGGTTTGACGAATGGAAAGATAACGCATTGAGTCTGCGCGATGCAAACTCAATGGAGTTTATGGAAAAGAATTATCCCAAAACCGCCATTTTACTGCAAATGTTGGATAAGAATATTTATTGAAATTGAAACGGGATAGCCGGCAATACTTGCCGCTATCCCGTTTCCAAATCACAGCCCCAAGACAGTCCAGTCAATACTAAAGACAGTAAATAATCTGCGTCTGCCAATTACCCTGCTGACACATCTCGTTTTTTTAGCCATATAACAGCAAATAGAATGCAAACCATAAGATAGAAAATGCTGTTGAGAACAAACTGTTCCGTACTGCACTGCATTGCTCCGCCAGGTTTGTTGGCGCGCATGCCCAGGCATAAAAGGGAATACGGAAACCATACACCATAACCCTTGGCCAGCGCCGCCAACCCCGCGACACCGCCGATCAGGGCGATTCCCACCGGTACGGCGAAACTGCGGATTATAAGCGAAACGCATAGCTGGAGAGCACAGATCACGATCCCGCCGACAGCGCCGCACAGAAGCCAAACCGGAAGCTCCGGCGGAACCGGAGCGGCCAGACCCGAAAGCCTGCCGGAAATCACAAACAGCATACCGATCCATACCTGTGTCAGCAGAACCATAACGGAGGCGGATATGAGCTTTGCAAGATAAACATACGAAACCGGTACGGGCGCCGTCATGACAGCATTCCAGTTGTGATTGCTATGTTCCAGGCGGCACAGGTAAGAGCAGTAAACCCCTATAGTGGCAGGAAGGAAAAAATAACAGGTGAAGAGGGTGTGCTGCGTCCACAGGCTGTACCACTGATCTTGTAAGACGCCGATATTTTGCAGATAATTAAAGGTGCCCATGACAGCGGGCAGGATGGGAATAATTAAAAAAGCAAGCCAGACCGGGCTGTGATGAAGCTTCATCCTTTCGGCCCGAAGCGTCCGCAGAAACATATTTCACATCTCCTTTCGAATAAACAGCGCGCGGCCAATGATATACATCACACAGAAGACGATGATCAGGGTGACAAACCCGGCCCAATCAATCGGCACATAGTAAAAATCGGTGACGCGCGTCGCCCTGTCCCAGTTCATGCCCACAAACATCAGCACGCCGTAATATCCCCAAAGGAGAAATCTTTCCAGGCTTTGCGGAAAATACAGGATAAAAAGTCCGGCAAAGCTCCCGATAATGCCCACGGCAAGAGCAATCATCTGGTTTCTGAATAGAAGCGACAGAACCTGCTGCAGCAAAAGAATGGTCAGGTTTACGGCCGTGGTAAAGAGGAGATAATAAAATAACTTAGCGAGCGGCGGGCTTCCCTCAAACCCGACCAGGCGCCCCACGGCAGCAATGACAACAACCTGTAAAAGAACCGCGGCGAGCATGTACAAAGAGCCGCATAAAAATTTGGCGGAGAACAAACGCCCGGCGGGCATCACGGTATTCAGAAGCTTCAGCGTCTGCCCCTTGTGCTCGATATCGCAGAGCCGCGACGCAACCACGGCCGCAATGACCGGCATCATGATGGAGTTTAAGAGCGGGAACTGATATAGAAAATGCATCCAGCCCTGAGAAAGGTCGTGCGCGTCCATTCCTCTGACTCCCCACAGTGACCACAATATTTGCACGATAATCAGGGCGGCGACTATCAGCCAGACCCTTTTGCGGCGGATTTTCTGAAATTCCATGGCCAGCGCCTTGATCATAAGCTCACCGCCGTTCCGGTCAGTTCGAGGAAGATATCCTCAAGGCTCTTGCGCCGTTCTTCGATGCGTACAACGCCTATGTTTCTTTCAAAAAGCCCGGAGATATGAACCACAAGCTCGTTGTCGGAAAGCCTGGGCAGCAAGAGATAGTGATCCTGCGGCTGGCAGGAAACGCCCCGCTCGCCGAGTATTTTTGCCGCCGCCTCGTTATCTTGCGTGCGGACGGCAATGTTGGTTCTGCTTTTTTCATAAAGTGTTGCTAAACTGTCCTGAAAAATAAGCTCGCCGCGACTGATGATTCCGACATTTGTGGCGATCTGGTCGATCTCGCTGAGCAGATGGCTTGAGACCATCACCGTCATTCCGTACTGCTGCGGCAGGGAGCAAATCAGCTCGCGCATCTCCTGCATACCCGCCGGGTCAAGGCCGTTTGTCGGTTCGTCGAGAATCAAAAGCTTCGGGTTGCCCAGCAGCGCGCAGGCAAGCCCAAGTCGCTGCTTCATGCCCATCGAGTACTGCGAGACCTTTTTCTCCTTCTGGTTTTCCAGTCGGACAATGTGCAGGACCCTGTTGATATCCTTATCCGGCACACCCTTGAGCACACAGATAATCCGGAGATTTTCCGTTCCCGTCAGGTGTCCGTAATAGCTGGGTGATTCGATCAGGGATCCTACGTCCTTCAGGATGGCGAGCCTGTTCCGTCTGTTAAGCTGTTTGCCAAACACGGTAACGGTTCCGGCTGTCGGCCTCGCAAGTCCCAGGATCATTTTCATTGTGGTGGATTTACCCGCGCCGTTCGGTCCGAGAAAACCGTAAACAGTCCCTTCCGGCACTTTCAGATCCAGGTCCTTCACCCGCAGTACCTTGCCGTACTGCTTGCAAAGGCCGGTTGTTGCGATAATATCAGACATTTTGATGTCCCCCCCCCTTTTTTTCAGGCCGGGAACATCATAGCAGGCCTGCCTTACATGAGCCTGTACTTAAGCTTACATTTACCTTAAGATTGCGGAAAAACATCCAATTTGTTCTGTATTTATACTATAATGGATCGCAGTGATAACAATGGACGATATTTTTGCCTGTAAGCTTCTTATCATAGACGACGAGCCGGAGCTGCGCAGGATGGTAACTGAAATACTGCGGCGGGAAGGTTTTATGCGCATCATTTCCGCCGCCGACTGCAAAGAGGCGCGCCGGCTCTTTGCGTCGGAGAAGCCGGACGGTGTGATTCTGGATGTTTCCCTGCCGGACGGAGACGGTTTTTCCCTGATGCGGGAGTTTCGCGCCGCGTCGGCTGTTCCGGTATTGTTTCTTTCCGCGCGCGACGAGGATGAAAACCGCTTGCTCGGACTTGGTCTCGGCGCGGACGACTATATCACGAAGCCTTTTTTACCCCGCGAACTGACGCTAAGACTCCGCGCGGTGTTAAGCCGCGCCTATTTTCCGGTCGTGCTAAAGCAAAATAAAAAGCCGGTCTTCCGTTTGGGCGAAACGGAAATCGACTTAAACAGCGGCTCAGTTACAACAAAAAAAGACCAGCTTATGCTCACCGCAAAGGAATTTGCACTGCTTGAAAAGCTCTATGAAAACCGTGGCAACATCGTCACCGGCGACAGCCTGTGCCGCGCCGCGTGGGGTAACGACCTGTACGGATATGAAAACACGCTGATGGTGCATATCCGCCGTCTGCGCGAGAAGATTGAACCGGAACCGTCTTCCCCACGTTATCTTCTCACTGTGCGGGGACTTGGCTACAAGTTGACGGGAGCTGAAGGCAAATGAAAAGCATGATGAAAATCCTGTCCCGTTATGTGCTCTCGGCTGCCGGGGTAGCGCTTATTCTGCTTATCATCAATTTTGCGGTATTGGCGGCGTGGTTGGTTCAGGCTGACAAAATAGAGCAAAAGGATTACAGTATCTCACAGATCGCGGATGGTCTGACCAAATCAGACGGCGTTTTCACGCTTTCTGAATCCGCACGGGAGACGATTGAAAAGCGGTTTCGGTGGGCGATGCTGCTGGACGATGACGGCAGTGTGATATGGAGCAAAAATCTGCCCGGCGACGTGCCGCTTAAGTTTACCGTTTCCGATGTGGCCGGCTTTACCCGCTGGTATTTAAATGACTATCCGGTTTATGTCTGGCGGCATCCGGACGGTCTTTTTGTGCTGGGCCGCGCCAGGGGCAGTGTGTGGAAACATGATATTGACATGCCGCAGAAGGTAATGGATAACACTCTGGTGTGGATTCCGGCTGTTTTAATTCTCAACGTCGTCACGGCCGTCCTGCTTGCACTGCTGTTCGGCCTGGGGCTGTTCCGTTCCCTGAAGCCGCTTGCAAAGGGCATTGAGGATATGGCCGAAAAACGTCCGGTAGAGCTTTCCACACGTGGTCTTCTCGGCGATCTTGCCGCCGGGATCAACAAAACTTCTGCACAGCTAACAAAACAGGAGGCCGCTCTCAATAAGAGGGACAATGCCCGCACAACATGGATTGCCGGCGTGTCCCACGACATTCGCACACCGCTTTCTCTGGTTATGGGTTATGCAAGCCAGCTTGAGGACGACTCAGAGCTCCCGCCGGCCAAGCGGGAACAGGCGGGTATTATCCGCAGGCAGAGCGAACGGATCAAGGTGCTGGTCAGCGACTTAAATCTTGCTTCCAAGTTGGAATACGACATGCAGCCGCTGCGTCGAAACTCCGTTGGGCTGGCTGCGCTCTTGCGTGGCGTTGTCGCCGATTTTTTAAACAGTGGACTTGATCATCGCTATGCAATGGACGTAACGATCGGTAAAGAGGCACAAAATGCCGCAGTCACCGGCGATGAGGAGCTTTTGCGACGCGCGGTTGCCAATTTGATCGCCAACAGCATCCGCCATAACCCAAAGGGTTGCGCGATAAAAGCAGCTCTGGAAAAGGGCCTGGGCAATTGCTTTCTCACTGTTTCCGACAACGGAGCAGGCTTCCCGCAGGAAATTCTTGAAAACCTGAATCATCCTGAAGGTTCTGCCGGGCTGCAAAACCATGGCTTAGGCCTCACCATCGTCCGGCAGATCATCAGAGCGCACGGGGGAACCACGGAATTTCATAATCTGCCCGCAGGCGGCTGCACAGTTGTACTCTGCCTGCCCGTAAGCGTTGCGGACGTAAGCGGTCAAAAAAATCGATGAGTCTGGATATCCCAGACAATTAACGGCAAATTTGTACGCAGGTGAAGGAAGTCGCCGCGATGCAAAACAACGCAGAGTAAAACATAGCAGACAACAGGCTTTTCCCCGTTCTCTGCTATATTTTTTCAATAATACGATCATTTCGCGCTTGCCAATTCATCCTTACTCGAAATTTTTACGTCTAAATATAAAACACTGCAAGGAGGGAACGTGATGAATAAAACTTACGCTGTTGTTTTTTTACTGGCAGGACTGTTGTTGTTGGGCGGATGCGGCGCCGCCAAACAGGGTGCGGCGCCGGTGGCAAGTGAAAAATCCTATGAGAATGGAGCTGTTGCCGGCGCAGGCTCAGAGTCCTTTTCAACCGTAGCAAATGATGCCGACGGACAAGCGCCGGTGGAGCGAAAAGTTACCAGGAAAGCATCCCTGGTCATGGCCGTATCCAATGTTACCGAGTCTTATAATCAGATTCAGGTCATAGTTAATGAAAGCGGCGGCTATTTGCAAAATGCCGACATTCATTCGGCAGACGGACAAATGCGGAGCACGTTGACCTTAAGGGTGCCGGCAGCAAAACTGGAAGAAATTTTGTCTGCCCTGGAACCCCTGGGTCAGGTTGAAGGCAAAAACATTTCCGGACAAGATGTCACCGAGGAATATTATGATGCAACCGCCCGCAAGGCAAACCTGGAAAGACAGGAAAAAAGACTCTTAGAGCTATATAACAAAGCTGGGACAGTGAAAGACATCCTGGAAATTGAAAACGAGCTGACCAGGGTGCGGGGCGAAATAGAGTCCCTGCAGGCACGGCTCAATGTCCTGGATAATCTGATCAGTCTGGCTACAATAACGGTTGAACTACGGGCGCCCGGAGGTATCTCCACCGGTTCAACGCTAAAGGAGCCCCTGGGCACACGTTTGAAGGCTGCCTGGCAAATGGGCGTCAACGGGCTGGTGAATTTTTCGGAGGGCCTTTTACTGCTCGGAGTGATTCTTCTGCCTTATACTCCTTTTCTGGCGGCGGCTTATTTGCTTTTCTACTACATAGTCAGGAAAAGAAGACTTAAGAGTAAAGACAGCCCCACCGATAGGGGGGCGGTTTAGTCGCTAGCTGCGGATTCTCAAATAGACATTTTCTAATCTTTACCCTTGATTACCGCCAGGGGCAGCAATCTTGCCGCCGGGCGGGTCATACCGATTTCAGTTAGGGTGTCCACCACCTGGTCGATATCCTTGTAGGCGCCCGGAGCTTCGTCCAAAAGGTCTTTGTAGTTCCTGCTGTTGTAAATAACCAGCCTAAAGCAATTCTCCTCTGGCGACCATTACAACCTTACCGCCCACGGACACATCTATAGCCTCATTTTTTTCTTCAGCATGCAATAAGAGTAACGACGGCCTGGCAACTTCATAACCCTGCTCAACCCTGATGTCAACCCGGTCTGTTCCAAAATACCGGTATTTAACCAGGTACCCGGCCAGGCAGCCGTTGGCGCTGCCCGTTGCCGGGTCTTCCGGTATGCCGTAACAGTCAACAAAAGCCCGCGCATTCAAGTCGTTTTCCCGGTTGTACGTCTCCGGACAGAAAATGAATATCGCCTTGGCATGCGTATTCTTGATTAACTCGAAGTACTTGTCCCTGTTTATACTGGCTTTTTTCACAGCAGCCAGCGATTTCAAGGGAACGATAAAGAAAGGCAGCCCTGTAGAAACATCCTGAATAGGGAATCTGGAGTCAATCTCGCTTTCTTCAATGTTTAATACTTGAGCAACCGGCCCTGCTTCAAGGACCCGGCCAAAAACGGGCTGCTTTTGCTTCATCCATAAAGTATCCGGGTCTTTGCTGCTGGATTCAAATGTAACGGGCATTTGCCCGACTTTCAGATTCAATATAATTTTTTCTGCGGGTTCTTTTTGTATCTCGTGTCGGATAACATAGGCCGTGCCTAATGTAGGGTGACCGGCGAAAGGCACTTCTTCTGCCGGTGTAAAAATCCGCACGTCATATCCGCCGTCTTTTATGTCATCAGATAAGATAAAGGTTGTTTCTGAATAATTCATCTCCCTGGCAATCAGCTGCATTTCGGCGCCGGAAAGGGTCCCGGCAGATCTGATCACGGCCAGCTGGTTGCCGGCATATTTTTCTTCAGCAAACACATCCACAATGTAAAAGGCGCGCTTCGCCATTTAATTACCTCCCCGGATATAAAAATAAAACAAAGTTGTTGACCTCAACCAATCCCCATGTAACCGCCAGACCCGCTATATCTGGCTTTTATCTCGGCCGGCAGCCTGCTGTTCTCCGGCCGGGTCAGGTTTGGGTCGGACCCGGCCAGGGCGATCGCTTCCTGGCGGGCGGTCTGGAAAACTTGAACATCGCGCAGGAGATCGGCAATTTTCAACTCCGGCAGGCCGGACTGGCGGGTGCCCTGAAATTCCCCCGGCCCCCGCAAGCGCAGGTCCTCTTCAGCCAGGGCAAAGCCATCCGCGATCAGCGTCATCGCTTTCAGGCGGGCCTTGCCTTCCTCCGTCCGGGGACTGCCGGTGAGGATGCAGTAAGACTGGTGGCCGCCCCGGCCGACGCGTCCCCGTAACTGGTGAAGTTGGGCCAGGCCGAAGCGGTCGGCGTCGAGGACCACCATCATCGTGGCATTGGGGACGTCCACCCCTACCTCAATGACCGTGGTGGCTACCAGGACATCGACCTCCCCCTGCCTGAAGGCGGTCATGATTTCCTCCTTCTCCCCTGCTTTCATCCTGCCGTGCAAAAGCCTGACCCGGTAGTTGCGAAATTCACCCGCCGCCAGCTTTTCTGCAATATCGGTGGCTGCCTGCAAATCAACTTTTTCCGACTCTTCGACTAGGGGACAGACAATATAAACCTGCCGCCCCAGGCGAAGCTGGTCTGCCGCCAGCTTATAGGCCTTATGAAGCGCGCTGGGAAGGACCGCGTAGGTTTTGACCGGCAGCCTGCCCGGAGGCGTCTCACTGATCACCGAAAGATCCAGGTCCCCGTACAGGGTCAAGGCCAGGGTGCGTGGGATCGGGGTGGCGGTCATAACCAGGGTGTCGGGGCAGCTTCCTTTGTACTGCAGGGCCGCCCGCTGGCGGACGCCAAAGCGGTGCTGTTCGTCAACCACCACCAGTCCCAGCCTTTGGAAAGAAATATCCTGTTGAATCAGGGCGTGCGTCCCCACCAGCAGTTTCAGGTCACCCTCCGCCAGCCTTTGCAGCAGTAATTCCTTTTCCTTTTTAGGGGTGCTGCTGGTCAGCAGCCCGGCCTCAACGCCAATAGGAACCAGTGTCCTCTTCATCACCAGGTAATGCTGTTCGGCCAGGATT
Source organism: Pelotomaculum sp. FP (assembly GCF_004369245.1). Lineage (NCBI taxonomy): Bacteria > Bacillati > Bacillota > Clostridia > Eubacteriales > Desulfotomaculaceae > Pelotomaculum > Pelotomaculum sp. FP. Next base: position 22,808 of record NZ_QFGB01000046.1, read on the forward strand.
TCAGTGGGCGCCATCAAGGCGCCCTGCAGGCCGTTTTCCACTGCCTTAAGCAGCGCAAGTATGGAAATTACCGTTTTACCGGACCCGACATCCCCCTGGAGGAGACGCTGCATGGGAGAAGAGGACTCCATATCGGCTGCGATCTCACCCCACACTCTGACCTGGTCTCCGGTCAGGCGATAAGGCAGATTATGAATAAAGGAACTGGTTAGCCCGCCGTCCCGCCGGCAGCGGTATTCCTTGTGACGGGCTGCGACAGTTGCCCGCCGGACCGCCAGTCCCAACTGCAGAAGAAAAAGCTCTTCAAAGATAAATCGTCTTCTGGCTTTTTCCAGGTCCTCGCGGCATTCCGGGAAGTGTATACTTGCCAGGGCGTCCCCAAATACCGGCAACTTATATTTTCCAAGCAATTCAGCAGGCAGAAATTCACCTGCATTTGAGCGTGCCTCATCCAGAGTTGTTTTTACGACGGCGCGCAATAGTCGCTGGGTTAGCTGCCCGGTCAGCGGGTAGATGGGGACCAGCCTTCCTGCGCCCAGAGGGTCGCCGCCTTCCGCAACCTCATAATCCTCGACCATAACCTGCACCGGCCCAAAGCTCTTGTCAACTTTGCCGGTTACAAAAAGTTTGGTTCCCGTAGACAGGCTTTTCTTGACGAATGGCTGGTTGAACCATACCGCGTAGAAAATACCCGTCCCGTCATGCACAGCCAGCTTGGTAACAGTTAAGCCGCGCCTTGGCTTTAAATCCTGCGCGGCCAGCACGGTCCCCCTGATGGTGGCCGTCTCCCCATGCGGGCAGGCGCCGGCCGGTAGAAGCCTGGAGCGATCTTCATACCGCCGTGGAAAATGATACAGCAGGTCCCGCACCGTAAAGAGGCCGAGCTTTTGCATGGCTGCGGCCCGCCGGGGTCCGATCATCTTGAGGTACTGTACTGGTTTTGCGAAAAAGTCAGCAGGCATGGCAATCCTTTCGGAAAATAACTGGAATTTAACTTAAGCCGGCCTTGCGGCGCCTTTTGTTTTTTGATAGAATGTAGTGGTGATGCAAAGGAGGTGGTTATCTATGGCTAGAGTATGTGCCGTTTGCGGCAAAGGCGTTAGCGTCGGTATGAATATGAGCCACTCACACATTCGTACTAAAAGGACCTGGATGCCCAACCTGCAGCGCGTCAAAGCCATCATAGACGGTAGTCCCCGTAGAATTCTGGTATGCACCCGCTGCTTGAGGAGCGGCAAGATACAGCGTGCTATATAAGCAAAGAAGTTTTTAAAAAGCGGCCGTGGGGCCGTTTTTTTGTTACTTCTGCATTGTATTGGCCAATACCTTTTGAGTATAGCTAAATTTATGAAGAGATTACAAAACCCCTGATTTTTACAACTCAGGGGTTTTGGACAAACTCGGACCGGCCTAATAACAAAAGACTTCAAATTCTTCCACCTACCGTGTTTGCTTCAGGGTTATTATAGGACCGGGTTAACCAAAAGTCAACAATATACGCTGGGTTATATACCTGTTTATCGCACTGGCGCGGCAGCCAATTCAACGGTATAAGCCCAATAATTATCTGCCCTAGTAAGCCTTTTCCAAAATATCGAGAATGTCTTCTTTGCTGGCTTCCCTTGGATTAAACAAAGTACTGATTTCCTGCAGTGCATCCTCGGCAATCCGGTCAAATTGCTCCTTCTTAACGCCCGCTTCTTTCAAAGTCGGGATTTTTACTTTCTCAGAAAGATCTTTCACTGCGTCTATCACCTTTTTGACAGCCGCTTCTTTGGTCAATCCCTGCAGCTCCAAACCCATGGCGGCTCCGATATCAATGGTTTTGTCAGGAACCACTTCAGCATTATACTCCATGACATACGGCAGTCCACAAGCATTGGCGACACCATGCGGCAGACCGCAATGGACGCTTAAGGGATGGGCAATTGAGTGAACAAGGCCCAAAACTGCGGAGTTAAAAGCAAAACCGGCCATCATACTGCCCAGCAGCATATTTGTTCTTGCTTCAACGTTGCTGCCGTTGTTTGTTGCTTCAACAAGGTTTTCGGCAATCAAGGCAATAGCTTTGAGCGCATTGACGTCTGTGGGAATTGAAGCGCCTTTGGAAACATAGGCTTCAACAGCATGCGTCAGGGCATCCATACCGGTCGCAGCAGTGACCGCGGGCGGCAGGCCCACAGTCAACAACGGGTCGGCCAGGGCAACGGTGGCCCCCACAAATTGTCCCCCGATGACCATTTTCTTCAACCTGGTTGTGTCAGTGATAATTGTAAAACCGGTAACTTCACTACCGGTGCCTGAGGTGGTCGGGATAGCAATTAAAGGTTTGGTAGGATTCTTGACCAAATTCAAACCGTCATATTGATTAATGGGAGATGGGTTTGTCAACAATATGTTAATTGCCTTGGCACAGTCCATAGAACTGCCGCCGCCAACGGCGACAAGGACATCAACATTGGCTTCTTTAGCTGTCTTAGCCGCTTCCTCAACAATGGTATCGGGAGGGTTGGGGAGAACTCCATCGTATTCAACAACAGTTAAACCGGACTCTTTAAGGGTTTGAACGATTTCTTTAGCAATTTTTTGGACTCCCATGTCATAAACGCAATAAACTTTTTTTGCTCCAAAACCAAGGACCATTTCGCCGACTTTTTGTGAAGCCCCATTACCAAAATTAACGACACTTGGAATGCTGTACATGAATTCCATCATTTTTACCTCATTTCTTTTTGTAATTGATTTTAAAAACTTTGATAAGACCCCTTGACTTTTCACCTGGAGCAGCTGTTCGGATAAATTTACCCTTACAAACAAATAAACCGGGCAGCGTGGCCCGGTTTTTGGACTAACAAAAAAACACCCTCGTCTACACTCGTCCAGGCTCAGCTCATACTCAACTCACCTCACTTATGTAATTGTCGGATCCATCTCTGCTGCCGCGTAGAAGGCTCCCCTTCCACCTGCTTAGAATATTATCACATGTCTATGATAATGTCACTAAAAATTTCTAACTGCCTGGTGGTATTGTAAACCTGCTAAACAGGTTATAGCCTTAGGTTAAATGCTACGCAAAAAAAGCTTGCTTTTCCCATAATGAAGAAGTAAGCAGGAAAAAATGCAAGGGCTAAAACCCTTGCATTTGATACTTGCCCCAGGCTGAGTTGCCCGTAGCAAACAAAAGAGATTTTCAACGTGGCGGGATATATAAGATTCCTTCAGAAAAGTTTTAAAATGCAGAGTTAGTAACCAAATGTTCCCTTCTGTTTTTTGCAATACCCCATAATATTGCCGCAACGCCCATGGCGATAACCAGTGCTGCAGCAAATATGAAAGCTGACCGGTTGACGTCTCCGCCCATCGCTACTGCAATAGGTGTCGCAATATAAGGGCTTAAGAACTGCGCAAGGTTTTGGCTGCACATTGCAGCTGAAATAGCCATGGGAGCAGAAATTGGATCAACAGCTGTTGATGTTCCAACGATAATGCAGGGCATAACGATTGAGAAGGCAAAACCGCATACTAAACTTCCCGCATATACCATATTAATGTTTGGCGCATAAACCATCATCAGATAAGATACACCCAGCAGGAAGAAACCAATTGAAAGTGTAAGATTCTTCGTCAGCGTCATCAGCTTTCCGAAAACCAGACCCATTAAAAATCCGCCCAAGGCAAAGAAGGTAAGTGTCAGCCCGGACTGCGCGGCGGTGCCCAGACCTTGGGTCTCTATAAAGAAGGCAAGAAATACTGAATATACTTGACCAGCTATAAAGAATATGAACATAGTGACGACCCATCCGTACGCTGCTCCTGTAAGCTTAACTTTCCCGGACGGCGCGCCCTCCGCTGCCGTATTTCCAATTGGCTTGGTATTCGGTAAAAACAACAGGACGATAATTAACGAGAGTACAGCGAGGAGGTGCACATAAAAGGTAATATTCCAACCTATTACAGCAAGATATCCACCGAAGAGAACCATTACAGCGCATCCAAGCATTTGAGCCGAAGTTTGCTGACCCATAACCTTTGAACGCTCATCACCGTCGAAGTGTTCTACTACAAGAGCAGAGGATAATGGTTGCAGCATTCCGATCCCAAGTCCAAGGATTGATCTTAATACCAGTATTGCTGTAAATGATGACAGGAATGCAGGAACAACACCGCCTATGATGAAGCAAAGGATACCGAAAACAACAAGTGTCTTCTTCGGTACATATTCTTGAACTTTGCCCACTAAAAGGGTAACAACAATAATTACAATACAGGGGAGCGATATGAGCAATTGGATAGAGGTTTGAGGTAAATTACTAAAATGTTGACCAATGACACTAAGACCGCCAGCAATTCCGATTATGCCCATCATTAAGATAGAAAAACTTAATATAGCTAATTTTATTTTACCTTTTCCCTGTTCCATTACCTTACTCCTCTCATTTCTTCAAACTTCAAAATGTTCATAAATTGATTTTACTTGTGGTACCGGCTTCCGCAGGAACGCCGTATGATTTCATCACTTCCACCAGATGCCTGATATTTTGTTCCCATACATTTCTTTCCACGGGTTTAAAATCACCCATAGGATAATCGATACCCAGCGAAGTATACTTTTCCGTTCCCAATTGCCTGTACGGCAACAATTGCACCTGGTTGACGCAGGTTTTCAATTCTTTCACTATGAATTCAGCGGCCGCCCTGATATTTTCTTCGCTGTTGTTATGCTCAGGCACCACAGGGATACGGATCACAAGAGGCTTATTCATCTCAACAGTTTTCTTGATATTCTTCAAAATAAGTTCGTTGCCTGCCCCTGTGAATTCCATATGCTTTGCCGAATTCATATGTTTGATGTCGGTGAGCGCTAAATCCACATAAGGATAAACCTGCTCCAAAATATCCGTTCTGCAGTGCAGGGCTGACTCAAGGCAAGTATGCAGGTGATTTTTTTTGCACTCTTTGAGCAGTTCCCGGGCAAATTCCCACTGTACGAGCGCCTCTCCACCCGATAAAGTTACCCCGCCGCCAGATTTCCAATAAAACTCGCGATCGGCTAAAACCACCTTCATCACTTCAGGGATGGTCATTTTTTTGCCCCAGGTCATCAATGCGTTTGCCGGACAACTTTCCGCACACTTGTTGCAGTTTGTGCATTTCTCTCGGTCAATTCCTGTAACCTTATTATCTGCTGTAATAATCACCCGATCTTTGGCCTGAGGGCAGGCAGACAAACAATACCCGCACTTATCAACCCCTATGCAGCGGTTGGCATATACCCCGACCTCCAGTCCGGGTTTCATGCTTTCGGGGTTGCTGCACCACTTGCACCGCAGCGGGCACCCTTTCAAAAACACTTCCGTTCTTATACCGGGGCCGTCATGAATTGTATATCTCTGGATGTTAAATACGATTCCCTCTGTCCCAAAATCATTTTTCATGGCTATTTTATAACGCTCCTTGCTGCATGGTCTTCAGCCCTGCTTCAGCAATTTGCATATCCTGCTCTACAGAACCACCGCTCACACCGATAGCCCCGATAACCTCATTTCCGTCAACGACAGGAAGGCCGCCGCCAAAAACAACAAACCGGCCGCCGTTGATGGTGTTAAGTCCAAAGAGTTCTTGCCCGGGTTGACAGAGGTTGGTAAACACATGGGTAGGCAGTTTTAACACCGCTGCAGTGTAAGCCTTGCCTGATGAAATCTGAATACACCCGATCGGGGCCTCATCCATACGATGCATGGCAATAAAGTCGCCTCCCCGGTCAACTACCGTAATTACAGCCGGAACAGCGATAGCCTTTGCCTTTTCTTCGCTTGCCTTGATCATGCTTAACGCGTTTTCCAGAGTTATTTTCATTCCTCATTCTCCTCATGCCCCAAATATTTTGGGTAGTTGTCCATGCCGCGGGGGCTCTGCGGCGGAAGACAATTTTCCACCGCAGCATGCCCATAAAAAATTGACTGTTACTTATCCGGCTGATTAATCGAACGACAACTCGGTCCTTCCGATAATATCGTCCTGCAGCTCTTTACTGAGTTCCACAAACAAGGCGCTGTATCCGGCCACCCTTACCAATAGCCCTCTATACTTATCCGGGTTGGCTTGCGCGTCTATAAGCGTCTCGCGGCTGACAACGGTAAACTGGCTGTGCATGCCCTTCCTCTGAACATAGGTGTCAAGCAGGGAAATCAGGTTATCACGGCCGGTCTCACCAGAAAGAGCTGTAGGCGCGAACTTCCAGTTCAGCAGGGTTCCATTGGAAGATCTGCCATGGTCCAGTTTGGTTACAGACTTACATATAGCGCTTGGACCTTTTACATCGTGGGAGGCGGCATTGGTGTGAACTGCTCCCATGCAGTCGGAAATCGGTTCGTATGCTTTTCTGCCTTCAACCGAGGCCCATTGCAGCCCGCCAAACGCCACATTGACAGCCACTGAATAAGAACCCGGCTGGAATACGCCGCCATGGGCGGTTGGTCTTTTTTCGATATGTTTACAGTAGGTGTCCAGGCCGAATTTGGCCAATTCATCGGCATAGTCATCGTCATTACCGTAGTGGCGTACTTTGTCGCTGTTTACCAGGGCGTATAGAGGTTCATAACCCTCCCAGTTATTTTTAACGGCCTTGAGAAGTTCTTCACCACTGACTTTCTTTTCTTCAAAAACAAGCTGTTTGATGGTAGCCAGACCATCTCCCACAGTTCCTATACCCACAGCCTGGGGTCCGCTAAAGTTGTACTTGGCTCCGCCGGCGGTGGCGTCCAAACCTTTTTCGATACAGCCTTCAATCAGCAAAGAAAGGTATGGCAGCGGTTTTATTGTCTGGTGCGCAATATCCACGGCGTTTAACATGGAAACCATCCTGTCGCACCAGTATTTCATCTGTTTATCATACGCCTCCAAAACCTCGTCAAAGGACTTGAAGCCGGCTAAGCTTCCGGTCTGGAGTCCAAGCTGTTTTCCGGCCCCCGCGCATACTTCAAAGCGCGGACAAGTTGAACCGCACTCCAGGCACCTGCCGTTGTTGAGGGCCAGTTCCAGGACCTTGGCAATGTTGAAATAAGCCGCATCATGCCAGCCGTACTCTTTCCCTGTGGCATCAGGTTCGACGCAACCAACCACCTGGTAGTCCCTGCATTCTTCAATGGTCCTGCCGTACGACAGCATGCTGGGAATGGTGACTTCATCATTGAATATCTTGGGTTCACCGGTACCCAATCTGATTAAATTGGCCAGCTTGACCCTTAACTCCCAGGGAGTGTTATTATGAAGCCTCACTGCCATCCAGGGAGTCGGCACTCTGGTATGGGCATGAGCGTCCATGGCCATGAAGGTAACATCGTTGGTGGCGTCCAGTCCATCCTTACCGACGCCCCCGACAGTCAGGCACGGCCCGCCTATTCCTCCGTTAGCGAAGATATTGATGCTCACGTGATCCCTGACTTTGTTCATGTCCCATATCTTAATAAAGAAGCACTCAATCAATTCCTGCATAAATTCTCTGGTCGCAGTCCCGTTCTTAAGGTCATTCCGGTAGAAGGGGAACATATACTGGTCAAACCTCCCGTAAGAAATGGAATGGCCGTTGGATTCCATAAGGACCATACAGTTGGCGAGGTGCACAAGTTGAATCGCTTCCCAGAAGGTCCTGGGCGGATTTTCCGATACCCATTGACAGTTGTCCGCTATTTGCAGCAGTTCCTTTTTCCTGACAGCGTCTTGTTCTTGACCCGCCATCCCGCGCGCCTTCCGGGAAAAACTCATTATATATTCCGTTGCCGCGTCACAGACTATTAATTCCGCCTCATAAAAGGCTTTTTTCTTAATGTCTTGCGGCAAAGACATATCCAGGACGGACATTTTTTCTGCAATTTGCTTTCTTATCCCGCCATAACCCAGTGTAAATAATTTCTCATAGTTGATGCCCAGATGTCCCGCCCCTGAGTAAATATAAGAAGCCGCCAAAAAAACCCCTTTGCCCATATGGGAACCTTTTATTTCCTCGTCAGTCAACAGGGGCAACGTTACATCTTCTACGCACTGTCCCCGCCAGAAATCCTTTATTTCCGTCAGACCGCGTTGCGTCTCTTCGGTATAAGTGAAATAGTCATGTGTTCTATTTTTACTATAATTTAAAAGGTTGCTTTCCATTTCATCGATAATCCAATTAAGACCGAACTCCGGGAAAACCGGCGCTGCTTTCTTGGCACAACCCAAATTGCCGACGACCAGCTCATCCGGGAAGATCATGATCGGCACGTTCCTGAGCATATTAGACACGCCCTCTGCACACTTGACAACCTGTGGAGCACCGGCATGTTTTTGATACGCTTCAGTTACCAGCAAGGCCCTTTCAGCAACAACTTCTCCGTTTGTGGTCATTTGAGTATTGGCCAATATTTTGTTAACACGTGGAAACGGCGAGGGGTTTTCAGTCATGGCGGAGACTGCGACGCCCCATTCCTTATCAAACGGCTCAACAGCACAAGGTTTTATGCCAATTAAATTCTCAGCGACACTCATCATTGTTCCTCCCCAAAGTTTTAGAATTAGATTGATGTAATTTAATCAACGAAAATGCTCCTTAACCGCACCCCCCCTTCCATTGTGCAAAACCCAAAACTACAACCATCATCTTTGCCATAAAACCTTAATCAAATGACAACTCGGTTCTCCCAATAATATCGTCCTGCAGTTCTTTACTCAGTTCCACAAAATAAGCGCTGTAACCAGCCACTCTAACAAGCAAACCCTTATATTTCTCCGGATTAGCTTGAGCGGCTAAAAGAGTTTCCCGGCTTACAACGTTAAACTGGCTCTGCATGCCTTTTTTCGCAAAAAATCCGTCAATTACGGAAATCAGGTTGTCGCGCCCGGTTTCACCGGTAAGACAGGTCGGTGTAAATTTCCAGTTGAGAATGGTTCCGTTGCCGACCCTGACCAGGTCCAACTTGGATACCGAGTTGGCAATCGCGGTAGGGCCGCTTAGGTCGTGCGACCCGGCATATGTGTGAACCGGACCCAGGCAGTCGGAAACAGGTTCAAAGGCTTTCCTGCCTTCAACCGACGCGCCGCAGAAAAAGCCTGCCCCCACATTTACCGATACGGAAAATACACCCGGTACAAATACACCGCCGTGGGCATTAGGTCTCCTTTCCAGATGTTTGCAATAGGTGTTCAGGGCAAAACCGGCCAGCTCGTCGGCATAATCGTCGTCATTACCGTAGTGACGCACCTTTTTGCTGTTTACCAGGGCATAAAGCGGTTCATAGCCTTCCCAGTTGTTTTCCACCGCTTTGAGCAGTTCCGCTCCGGTAACCTTCTTTTCTTCAAAGACCAATTGTTTGATGGTAGACAGACCGTCCCCGACAGTCGCAGTGCCTACACCCTGAGGCCCGCTGAAGTTGTACCTGGCCCCTCCGGCTGTCACATCGACGCCTTTTTCAGTGCAATCATCAATTAACAAAGACAGATATGGCAGCGGTTTTAAACTCTGATGGGTCAAATCCATGATGTTTATTACACTGACCAGCCTGTCGCACCAGTATTTCATCTGCTTGTCATAGGCGTCCAGCACCTCATCAAACGACTTAAAATCAGCAAGGCGGCCGGTCTGCGCTCCAAGCCTCTTGCCAACACTGGCGCATATTTCCCAGCGCGGGCAATTTGAACCACACCCCACGCACCTGCCGTCATTGATGGCCAGTTCGAACACCTTGGCCATACTGAAATAAGCCGCGTCATGCCAGCCGTACTCTTTCCCCGCGGCGTCAGGTTCTACACAACCAATCCCAACATAATCCCTGGCGTCTTCCAACGATCTGCCGTAAGCCATGGCAGCGGGGATGTTAACCTCATCATTGAGGATCTTGGGTTCCCCGGTCCCAATTCTAATTACATTGAATACCTTAATTTTGAACTCAACCGGAGTGTTGGCATGAAACCTGACCGCCATCCAGGGATTCGGGATCCTGGTATGGGCATGGGCGTCCAGCACCATGAAGCTGAGGTCGTTCGTGGCGTCACGGCCTTTTCTATCAATACCGCCCACGTCCAGAGCCGTTCCGCCCATCCTGGGTCCGCTGGCGACAATTGTATTTCCGGTATCCCTGACCTTGTTGAGTTCATGCAGTTTGATGAAAAAATTCTCGATCAGTTCCTGCACGAAGTCTTTCGTTGCAGTTCCATTTTTCATGTCATTCTTGTAGAACGGATAAAACAATTGGTCGAACCTGCCGTAGGTAACTGAATGTCCGTTGGATTCAATAAGGATAATATTTGTGGCAAGGTGATAGAGCTGGATCGCTTCCCAAAAGGTCCTGGGCGGATTTTCCGATACCCACTCACAGTTGCCCGCTATTTGCACCAGTTCATTCTTCCTGGTTTCGTCCTGTTCTTGCGCAGCCATTTCCCGTGCCAGCCGGGCATACCTCTTGATAAATTCAATTGAAGCCTCTACGACAATCAACTGGGCCTGGTAGAAGTTTCTTTTTTTAATGTCTTCCGGCAAACTCGGGTCGATGCCGGCAAGCTTTTCTTCAACCCTTTTTCCCAGCCCGCCAAAACCCTGTTTAAAGAGACTTTCGTAGTTGGCGCAAATGTGACCGACCCCGCCGTACATGTACAGGTCTAAGAAGTAAACCCCCTTCCCCATTTGACAACCCTTCAACTCTTCGTCGGTGCATGTGGCCTTAATCTGTTCTTCCACCGTCTTGCCGGGCCAATATTCCGCTAATTCAAGCAGCCGCTTTTCCGTCTCCTCCGATAATACATGCACGTCATGCGTTCTGCTTTTCCAGGGGTTGTTCTTGATTTCATCCACAATCCAGTTGTAGGAGAACTCGGGAAATACCGGAGCGCTTTTGGCGGGAGCGGCTATTTCACCAACAATCAGTTCGTCCGGATAAATTCGTACGGTTACATTCCTCAGTACGTTGGAAAGAGCCTCCGCACACTTGACAATTTGAGGCTTATAGCTATGTTTTTGGTACGCTTCAGTGACCAGGCAGGCTCTTTCGTGGTCCGCGCCGGGCGTAACTGCGTCCAACCATTTAAGCATCCTATTGATCCTGGGATACGGTGACGGGTTGTCCACCATACCGGAAACACCGACTCCCCATTCCTTGTCATAGGGTTCAACACCACAAGGTCCGGCATAAAATGATTTCTCAACAACACTCATCCTATTACCTCCTAAAGTTAAACAAATAACAGAAAACAGCTAAAGAGATGCCTCCATGCCACCTCCCATTTCTGAAAAATTACACAACATTAATTCCAAATTGATAATCTCAAGAAAATTGCAAGAAGCATACCAACTAAACGGATTAATATAAATTAAACAAACATAATTAGGGCTTGCTGAATAGGTTCTGATTTTAAAAACTGATTTTAGACAACCATATAAACAGTGCAATTTTGGCTCTCAAAAGCCTCCAAGATGGTGCATATAAAATGGTAAAAAAGAAGCCGGAGCCGG
>NZ_QFGB01000047.1:0-33283 GCF_004369245.1 Pelotomaculum sp. FP
GCAAAACATATATTGTGCAATTTTTAAGTTTTTCCAAACAAAAATTGTGCAAATTTTGCAGTTTGAATAGAAATTTTAAGCCTAATTATTGTGCAAATCGCTAGGACAAAGATTCTGCAAAATTACAGTATCTTTGAAGAAATTGCACCGCTGTTTTCTGAGCGTCTTCCTTGGATACCGTCCCCTGTTTGCCGCGTCCGGAATCATCCTGAATGCCGAAGCCCACAATTTCTCCCGTATCCGCTATAGTCTTAAGGTTTACAAAACGCACTCCGTTCCAATCCGGCTCGCTGTCCGTCTCCTGCTGCGTTTCAGAGCCCCAGGAGTATTCTTTAAACTGGTATCCCGAGGTAACAGGCAAATCATGAACCCTGACACTGCCAAACTCCATGCCGGCCATATCCACGCCGAACTCCTCCGCCAGCAGCCTGGCCCCTTCCTCGGGCGTCGCGGCGTAAAACTTCTTACCCTCCCCGTTTAGGATAACACGTTGAGATTGCTGCAGGGTCCCCCCGGAATCTTCCAACGGCTCCCCTGTTTCTGCGTCTATGAAACCTGAAAAAGACGGATAATACATCAATACCGGTATGGTTTCCTCACCGCTTTTGCTAGGCCATGAAAGCCTTAGGGGCTGACTGTAGCTGTAGCTCAGTTTCATTTCCACCAGCCCGGCGAAAGCCTTTTCCGCAGCATCCTTAGTCATTGCCCGGGACGGATCGGGAAACTTGGCCGGATCCGGATTGTCATCCTTCTCTTTACGGAATTCGGTAATATGGCCGGCAGAGTCAACACTTACCTGAAAGCCGCTATTTAAAAGGGGGACGCCGTTTATCAGCCGATTAAAATATACATGAGCCGAGGTCATCGTTATTATTTTGTTCCCTTTATCGTCCAGGCTACTTCCGCTGCTGTAGCTTATTGTTTCCCCCATCTCATACTCTTTCAGCCTGTCCCCGAGGAGTTTACGGGTAAATTCCGCTGCTTTCTCTTCCACCAAAGTGGCAGACGGCATCTTTTCCGCAGCCCACTCCGGGTTATAAATATCAAAATTGACCAGATCCCCCGTCTTCGCATCAAAAGCAATGCTGGCCTGAATACGCCGGTTATCCGGCGTAACGTCCAGGGAGCCGTCGGTTAAGAATCCCCCCCAGGCTGTCTTGTCCTCATTGTATTCCACACTCTGCAAGGACAACTCCTTGAGTTCAGGTATAATCTGATACATTTTTTCCAGGGCTTGCCGCTGTGCTTCCGTTAACTCCGCTTTTGAAAACAGTTCAACGGCGTCTCCGCCTCTTTCCTGCACAACCAAGAGATCTTGTTCCGCCGCCCACGCAGGCGTTGTCAGCAGCATACCTGCCGCCAACACGGCGACTGCTGTTCTTTTAACCTTTTTCAATCATTTCTCCCCCTTGTTTGATTCGAGTCGCTACCTTTAACTATTCTTTAATTTATAACCGAACATAATGCCTATCGGAGCTGATATCAATGCAAGAATCCAAAGATAACTCTTAGCGTATTCCAGTTCGACAAGTTGAATTATAATTATTATGATAATGAACGCTATTATTTGACAAAGGCTGAACTGTGTATATATTTTTTCGAAGTTATCCATATTTTTTATTTTGCTGGCATTCCTAAAATATTTGTGTTCATGATAAACTCTAACTCGATACAAACGATATATTTGTAATGCAATACCAATTAAGAACAATAATATTATAGGAGTCTTAAAAACATCTGTGGAAAGAGTATCTATATGGCCCTTCTCCTTTCTATTCAGATAAATCCTGTCGCACAGGTACAGCGCCTCTTCAACGCCATATCGCTTTTGTTCTCATTCCCTCCATCCCCTTTCTATAAGCTGTGATATCTCCTGAACAGCTACGCGCTAGTATTTCAGATGTGATGCATTGACACTTTTATGGATTACTCATTTTTCACCCCTACCTAATATGACGCAAAAAACTACCCGGACGGATGGTGCAGGTGTAAATTATTTTAAATATTCCTGTAAAACACTTTTGGAGCAAACCGGCTGATTATATGCCCCCTTGCGGACGGATCGACAGGGATGTCGCTCTCTGGCAAATCCAAGGAATTGATCAGTACCTGGCTTAAAAACTTGAAAATAAAATGTAAAACTTTTTTGGACAGGGGGGGTATCAAAAAGACCCCCTGTTTTCTCTTTATATGGCAAGAGGGCAAGTTAGTTTCATGAGGAGGTAAGATAATGCGCTAGACCTGACGTTTTTCTGGAGAACTTGAGGCTAATGCTTTTGCTCCGGAGGAAGCCCGGGCCATTGCCTGGTTTTCAACCGGCCTGCGCCGTGAAGCGATCAGATTGACTAAAAAGTACCGGCGACTGGACAAGCATGAGCTTTTGCTCCTGAATGGTCCGGTGACTCAAAACACTGATTCCGATAAGCTGACCATGCTTGATGCCATTCCGGCTCTTGTGGATGTTCCCGGTGAAGCTGCGGATATGGTATTTAGCCAGGAAGCCCTCCTGTTGCTAACACCGCAAGAACAAAGAGTGGTCCAGGCAACTATCTTGGATGGGTTTACTGAACGGGATGCGGCAAAAGAACTGGGAGTGTCACAGCCTGTGGTTCATCGCATGAAAGAGCGTGCGTTGAAGAAGTTGCGAAAACGTTTTGTCCTGGATAAGTCGATCGGCAAGTGATGTATACGACGCCATAACGACCAATCAAAATACTTGATTGGGGATGATAATTAATTGAGTTTTGATACCAAAGTTATTGAAGTGTTTACTGATGAACTCTCTCCAATTTGTAACCAAGTAAGAGCATTATTTACAGAGTTCTCCGTACCTTTTGTTGAAAGAAACATTGTCAAGGATCGCGAAGCTTTTAAAGACTTCGTGAAGTTAGAATTGCGCTTGGTTCCATCTTTCATATTTGCAGGTCGTTTATATGATGAATATAACCCTGAGCTTTGGGCAGGAATTGTAAATCGGCATTTCGATATTGTAATTCCGAAAGACCGACTACAAATAGTTTTGCCAAAGAAGCGCCCATGGATAGAAATACCAAAAAAAATAATAAGCTACAGCAAATAAAAAGGAGGAATTAAGTTTATGCCATCTTGTAGCGGAACAAAACCTAATTATGCTGGTTTCGTAAGTGATTATTTGTCTTACGCTACCACTGCGGCTTCCGAACTCGGAGTGTCAATCGCTTTTATTTTATGTCAATGGTATCAGGAGTGGGGTCTTCCCGCTAATAATCCAGCTTGGCAGGGATCTACCATGGGATATACAACATGTGGTTCGTGCGGCTCTTTCCCGATGTTTTGTAGTTTAAGTGATGGTACAGGGGCATATATTGCTCAAATGGGATACTACAATGATAATTCTTCATGGACAAACGTCTTTGGAAACCCAGTTAGCGTGTATAACTCTTATAATTGGGGATTCAATGGTGGGCAAACAGCCTATAATGTTTCTACTGATGATGGTTACTATGTTACTGCTACTAGCCAGCACTTTTATGGTGCACTTGAAAGCGGTGGTAACGGCACAACAGGAACCTATGCTGCAAATGAAGCAATTGGTGCCTCTCCCTGGAATTATGGTCACTACATGAGTTATACCTCTGGTGACACTTATCCAGGGCGTAGACTAAATGTTATATTGAACAATTCTGGTTGGGCTCCCACGTATTGCTATGTTCCGTAAACAAAAAGCCGGGCGATACTAATATATCGTCCGGCTTTTTTTATTGTTACGGACGTTGTTGCTGGTTGGTTAAAATTATCCTTGTTATTTTGTTATTTTCAAGTGAAAAGTCTAGATGGGGGTAATACAGACCATTAATTTCTTCTTTATTCGCTCCATTAATGAAAACAGACTGATATTTACCATTAGGCTGAAAGCTATAAACTACATCATATTTTTTAGTAATATATTCCAAAGAATCCCCAAGTCCAATTCCTGTATCTGTTGTTAGCTTAGAAGGTGCAGAAATTTGTATATCAACTACGCCTCCAATAACAGGTTCATTCTCACCCCTTCTATAGAATGCAACAGATAAACCCAAATCTTCATAGTACCATCTAACAAAAGGAGTTGTAGGAAACTTGTCTTTTTTTGTTGGCTCACCGTAAAGTTTCAACACCTGTTCTTGTGAATCACCGATATGAATTCCGGCAAGAGAAACGTTTTCTTTCGTCAAAGGTCCTGGACCGGCTTCGCTAGCGTTATTATTGACAATTTTAATTTTTTTTGAAGAACAACCAAAAAGCGTTAACAAGAGAAGAACCAAAACTAGACCCTTAATACCTTTTTTAAACATATGTCATTACCTCATTTCATATATTAGTTGAATTTTTTTACGGACGATTTTGTTCGTTGGATAACATTATCCTTGTTATTTTGTTATGTTCAATTTCAAAGATTAGATCTGGATACGTAATTAAATTTTTTTCTTTCGCAGTTTCTTCCGCATCATGTGGGTTGCGTAAAATCAAACAGCAGGTGCGTACGGCAGTCGTCCACTGTTCCCGGACAAACTCTTCATAAGCTGTGATATCTCCTGAACAAATACGCGATACCATTTCAGAAGTGATACATTGCTCACTTTTATGGATCACTCATTTTTCACCCCTACCTAATATGACGCAAAAAACCACCCGGACGGATGGTGCAAGTGTGAATTTTTCAAAAATATATATGGAAAACACTCTTGGAGCAGACCGGCTGATATATGCCCCTGCGGATCAACAGGGATGTCGCTCTCGGATGAAGGGCCACATCCCACAGCTCGTTGAAGTCCTCTGTCTTCTTATTTCTTATGTTCAAAAGCCAGCCTTATACAGCTTGATTTATAGCAAGGGCTGAAACGTGAAGCAAAATGAAAAACTTTTTGGACAAGGGGGGTATCAAAGAGGTCCCCTTCTTTCTCTTTATACAGGCAGAGAGGTTGTTTAGTGAAGTCATGTTTATTGTAGCTGACTGAAAAATATGTAGAACTTTTTTCGTTTTTGGGCCGTCTATATATTAACAAACAAGTTAAATATAGGGAATAGGAAGAAAACTATCGAAAGATAGAGGTGAAAACCATTGGATCTAAGATGAGTAATACATTATGACAACCTCAGCTCAGCCGTTGTTTTTTGATCTGTCCGTTTTCGTATAGTAGGTCCTTTTTTTCTTCCGGAGGTGGTAATGGAATGCAGGATCTGTTTACCTATGCTACTCTTGGCACCCTGGCCGGCGCGGTGGCTGCGACTGTTCTGGTGGTTGATTCCATTAAAGAGCTTGGTCTTTTGAAGCGTTTTTCCACTCGTTGTCTTGTGGTGGCGGTAGCTGAAGGAATCGTCTTTCTGGCCGATATCGCTGCAGGAAGTTTTACGGTAAAAAATGTCCCGCTTTGTATTCTGAATGGTTTGCTGGTGGCGGCTTCCGCCATGGGAAGCTGGCAGGTGATTCATGATCGGCTGCTTGGTGGTTCTGAAAAGGCAAAGGGAGGTTGAGTGCCTTGAAGAAAAAACTGAAGTTTCATGAGTTAGTTGTCAGGGCTAAAAGCGGTGATGAGAAGGCTGTTATTCAAATAGTGTATCGGTTAAATCCGGCAGTTAAAAAATATAGCCGCCGGTCGGGGCATTATGCTGAATGTTATTCGGATTTGGTAACTTGGTTAATTGGCGCAATTGATCAGTACCCGGCTTAAAAACTTTGAAAATAAAATGTAAAACTTTTTTTGGACAGGGGGGTATCAAAAAGACCCCCTGTTTTCTCTTTATATGGCAAGAGGGCAAGTTAGTTTTCATGATAGGAGGTGTGAGATAATGAGATCCCCCTAACGCTTCCTCTAGAGAACCTGAGCCTAATACTTTTGATCCGGAGGAAGCCCGGGCAATTGCCTGGTTTTTAACCGGCCTGCGCCGTGAAGCAATCAGACTGACAAAAAAGTACCGCCGGCTTGACGAGCACGAGCTTTTGCTCCTGAACGGTCCAACGCCTCAAAACACTGCTTCCGATAAGCTGACCATGCTTGATTCCATTCCTGCTGCTGTGGATGTTCCCGGTGAAGCTGAAGGTATATTATTTATCCAGGAAGCCCTCCTGTTGCTAACGCCGCAAGAGCAAAGAGTGGTAAAGACAACGATCCTGGATGGATTTACCGAACGAGAGGCGGCCAAGGAACTGAGGATATCACAGCCTGTGGTTCATCGCACAAAAGAACGTGCGTTGAAGAAGTTGCGGCAATATTTGATAAGATGAAATCTGCTAATTAATCTAAATTAAAGTAAAAATTAAGGGAGGTTATCGTTTATGCCTACTCTATTTTATCCAATAGAAGATTTAGGCCGGGGACAGACTACCGAGTCTCAAGAATTTAATGTCCTATCCACAAAAGATGTTGATGTTGTTTTAGTTCAGTACGCGTTTGATAGCACTGGTGGTTTGGTTCCGGCTCAACTAGAATATACAATTGGAACCCAAACAATTCCTGTCAATGGAATATACAAGGGCGAATCTATAACAATTAAATTTCGAAATGTATCAGCAGGAACCCATAGGTTGGTGATACACAATGCAGCAATAGATATCAATGGCGCGTATGGGAATGGCTATATATATTATTAAGTCTGAATACTAACCTTAGCCGAGGGCATTACCCCTCGGCTCTTTGCTTACTGGAATTGTCATACCTTAGTTGAAAAAGACCTTCATTTCTTGGTCAGGATAGGCAAAGATAAGATATTCAGGTATATTTTTTAGAGAAGCGGCAAGCACCACACGAATCTCCCTTATCTCCGTGTTTCCTTCGATCTGTTCGCTCACCACGGAAGAAAAACCTGGACCGAAATAACTATTATGCCCTGTATCATCAACAATACGATCCGGAAAGTAGCTATCCCAAAATTGAGCACCTACCGGCTGTATTGTCTGATAATAAATCACAATGTCCGTCGGACAGATTTGCACTTGTTTTACCGTAACAGTGGTTTGTCCAATCATCCACGTCTTCATTGGTAAAAAGGTCCTGGTAGCTTCATCAGTGTACTGCCTCGACACTGGAACCGTAAATAACCATTCTCCGTATTGGTCCCCGATTTGGCGAATCTCAATCTGCAAGTTAAAGCTTTCAGGAAGCTCTCCTTGGTGGTAGATATTCCAGACCTCAACATTACCGTTGTCAATCCTTTCAGCCGTTCCCTGTCTCGTATCACGGATGGCTTCGCCGTTAATAAAAAAATGCATTTCTGCAATAGGCAACGGAATAGCATAAGGCAAAGTATCTTTAAGATACAGGTCAGGTCTGGACGTCGTTACCGTATAGCCTATGACAATCCTTCCCTGGTCATATAACACATCTGTAATAGTCACTGAAATATTTTTGTCCGTGGCTGTTTTCTTAACTGTTGTACTAAACTTTTCATTGATAGCGTTTTGCAGCCCCCATTTTTCCCCATAAAAATCAAATACTGATTTAACGACGGGGATTTGCTCCAGCGCCCTGGCTATGACCGGGGAGATAAAACCGGACAGGATTACAAGCCCGCCGATTACAACCACGGCAGCAAAGCTGCAACAGATTTTGCGAATTGCCGCGTTCCTCTGAAAATTTGTATCCGCAGCCGTGTTGTCAAGGGCACGCTCACGAATCTTGTCCCATGGAACGGCTTGAACCGGGTAGCGGTCGGCCTCTTTATATATTTCCTGTCTGATTATTTCATCCATGGTTCGTTCACCCCTTTGCAACATTCGTCTTGTAACGCTTGACTTTCTTTAAGCCGCCCGGCCATCTGACGGCGGGCCCTGGCGAGCCGCCACTTATATGTGCCTAGCGGCCAGCCTGCCGCAATTGAGGCTTCCCTGTCGGTTAAATCGCAAAAATAGCATAGAACCAAGGCAATTCTCTCCGGCTTGCTTATATCATGCAAGACATCCCTTACCGCAATTCTGGTATCAGCCTGTTCAATTTTATCGCCGGGAGCTACCACTTCTATGTCAGATACAGATAAAGCTTTCGGCTGGCAACGCCTCCGCCGGTGCGCCGCGTTTAATAAAATCCGGTAAAACCATACGCGAAATTTATTTGGCTCCTTTAGCTGATTACGGGACTTATACAGATTGACAAAAGCGTCCTGGGCAGCTTCTTCCGCGTCATGCGGGTTGCGTAAAATCAAACAGCAGGTGCGCACGGCAGCCGTCCACTGCTCCCGGACAAACTCTTCATAAGCTGTGATATCTCCTGAACAAATACGCGATACCGCTTCAGAAGTAATATATGGCCCACTTTTATCACGCACTCATCTTTCACCCCCCTACCTAATATGATGCAAAAAACCACCCGGATGGATGGTGTAAGCATAATTTTTAAAGGTAATTTATATCAACAGCAGGAGCACACCAATCTGGATGTGAGCCCGCCGGTTAGCAGGCTTACCCTTTTGGTTCAAAACGGTCCTTATTTAAATCTTACCGTACAATAGATTTAGAAGGATTCCCACATCTCATTTTGGCAAACGTTGAAAACTTATACCACCTTTAAAATTCCTTATTATTGTCTCCATACAGGCAACCGTAGCAATAATCAGAAAAAATAAGGCAGGAAAGTTATATCTCGGCTGTCCCTCGGTTACAAAAAAGACTGCCATAAGGAATATGATATTAAGGGTAACCACAGTCTCCCTGTATCCGATTGTTGACGATCTTTGAAAAATACCGGTAAAGATATGTTTTAGATTGACAATTGCATAGAATAATCCAAAAGAACTTAAAATATATATAATAATATCTATGATCGCCCGAAAGAATGATAGTTTTCTTAAACTATACGCGGACATATAATCCTTATCTTTTATGAGTTCATTCATTGTCCATTTTTCAATATCTTGAGCTCCGTTAAAAAAAGTATTCTTAACCCTGATTACGCCCAGTTTGAAAAACTCAATTGGGTGGGCAAGGATCCACTTTTTTGCTTCGTCTTTATACAATTTTTCCGTGTTTGCAGGATGTTCGGGAAATACGGTTCCCTTTTCCACAAACTTAGCTTTAAATTCTTCAGATACTTGGAATTCATTTGGATCCATCCAGCCGCCAATATAATTATTGTCATTGTTGTTAATATAGAGAACATATCCGCCATTGTAGGAAATGGGTATAAACGCGTTAAATACGATCCAGTTGCGATATGCCCAGGGCGCAATACACACAGCCATGACGGATGAGACAGCCAACACAGCAATCACGGTCTCTTTTACCGACTTGCTGCGCAGCCATTCCGCAACAGCAAGAATTGCCGGATATGCGATAAAAAAAGGCTTTGTAAGGGCTGCAAAGGCAATTAAAAATCCCAACAGCGGATAACGAAGCCTGTTATCGAATTCAGAGAATTGAACCAGAACGGTCAGGGCAACGAAAAACGTAAATAAAATCTCGGAACCTAAAACACTATTGTAGGCTATATAATTCGGTAATAAAGCTACAAGGAGATAAGCGGCAATTGCCGTTTTTTTAACGAACAGCTTATTAAAAATAAAAAATAACACAACCATCGTCGATACGGACAATAATAAGTTCAGATACTTTCCGGTCAAAACGTCCGTGTTGCCTGCCAGCTTAAAGAATAAACCTAAAACAAGGGGATAGCCCATTCCCTGAAAGGCAACAGGATTGCCCCATTGTGTAAAGCCGAGGTTGTTAAAAATATTAACGGCAATGATGTAATACCCTTCAAAATCCGATTCCAGCACATTCGGAATAGTAATGATCCAATAATACCTGAGAAGTAAGCCAATTACTGTAATGACAAGAAAAGAAATAAGATATTTTTTTTCTAACTGTAAAATTTTTTTCAATTTCTTTCCTGCTCCTTTTTATTCAAAGCCTGATCATGTCCTGGCTTGTATTCAAGCACCTAGAATGGATCGTAGACGATATCTTTTTTGTAAATCCAGGCGTTCCACCCACCGGGACCGGAAACGTAAGCCATCTCCCCTATTTCCTTATCAATGTAAACCCTTTGGTCGGCAGGGTCAACCTCCTCAGGCAAACCCGCAATTTGTTCGGCATTTGGCCCGTAATAAATCTTTGTTCCGGCAGGAAGCCTGCCTTCCATGGGAACGGCTTCTTCCCTGGTGGCCAGGTATTCCCGGGATACCCAACCCCGTTGCACCCTGGGAACATCATAGACGGCGATATGCACATAGCGCCAGTTATAAAGCTCTTTCTCTACCTTAACCACTTTCCCGGCAGCAAGGTCGGAAATTGGAGCATCCTGGCCGGGATAGAGATATACCGGCGCATTTTCTTTGACAACCATCAGGTACGGAGCTATATCCTGCAGCAGGTCGTTGGTATCCCTGGTCAGGTACCAGGCGGGCAACCATCCTTCGGTTGTCCCCGCCTGCACCAATACCCATGGCGATCGTTCCGCCAGCGACCTGACCTTCCGGCCGGCCTCCAGCTTTCCCGGCGAAGACAACTCGTCAGGGGAAGCATCGGCATAAAGCTCAATGGACATCCGGCAAAAAGTATTGGACATATTTCTTACCCATAAAAATGCCGATAAACTCAAGGCAGCTGCCAGAATAAAGATGAGTGACAGCCGTTTAAATATTCCAAATTTAGTCACTCAAAGATCCCCTTTAAAGCTGGTCTCACAGATACAATAAAAGTATTTCAAAACATTAAGAGCAAACCCCTTTATGATTACCCGCCATATGAGAAACTCGCAGCTGATTTAACAGGGGCTTACTCAAGGTGGATGAACCATCAGTTGATATACGAAGTTTGGTTCCTCAAAGCTTGTCCGGCAACCTGACACCTGGTTTAGCTGAACCTAAAAGTATGACGGCGCGGTAAACAAAATGGTTCAAATTGTTCGATTGCGCAGCGCAAAAACGTGCCGATACATTCTAGAAGTGGCGTCCTGGAAGTGGCGCAAACGATAAACGCACCGGTTGGACATCCCCACAAGTGCGTATATGAGAGCGGTGGTTCAATAAAATAAAATTGGAATAATGAGTAAATAAATAATAATGCTAAAAAACAAGCTGATGTGATGAAAATTTTGCGTTTTATACTACTTTCTGATGAGATACCAATAAGCAGGCATAGCAGGGATGCGAAACCTGTGATAGCCGGGTTTATTAAGTAATATAAAACAATCAATAATAAGACCTCCCAGCCCCTTTAAAAGAAGTCAGCCACGTATTAGAGTTACCTGCTTCTGCCCGTATGGCAATCAATTCGTCGTTTGTATGACCGTTAACTCTGTAATGCATTTTGTTCTGTATGTAAAAATAAGCATGGCTGCTTTGCTTTGGAAATTATTCTGTAAACAGGGAGCGACACTTTAGGAACGACATCTTCGGCCAGGCCGGCATCGTTGGTGACAAAAACGCTGCGACCTAAACTGGTGGTACCATACGAATCTTTATTCAGTTAATCCATTGGTTGTCCCGCCCTGTTTAGTATAACTGACTGCTGAAGTTGCGGCTAAACCAATTCCACAGGCGTACTTCACCTAAAGCTGGAGAATGGATATATTCTAATTCGCGTAATTTTAACAGCTCTTTAGTCGGGCCTGTCACAACAACGCCATAAACTTGCACGCCGTTTTCATTCAAATACTCGGACCGCTCTGCTAAACGCAAATCATTAGGATCCCCCCGGTAAATTTTTTTGGCGAAACTTTCATTTTCAGCAAGGAAGTGCATGGAGTCCAAAAAATACTCCTCACGCACAGAACCGTCATCGGTCCTAAGGGTAGAATTTTCGCTTAGCATGTTATGTGATAAGTCATTGACCCCCCAGACCCCGTCAGTTACGCTTAAACGGGTTTGCCTGGAAGTCCCCTCCAGACCTGTAGCTATGGCGTACCATATGATATCCAGCTCATAATCTGCAAGCATGTTCATCACCTGTTCTATAGAATAAGTTTGCTTAAAAGATAAGGCTAGTTCTGCAACGGTACCAACGGGCAAGGTTTCCAGGTTATCCCAGCCAGGCGATATCTCTACAGTGTGACCGGTGGTTAAACTTGCGTATTGGTCAGGGTGGTAAAAGTACAGGTAATTATTATATGAGCCGTTTTCCCAAGACCAGTTTATCGATGTTGAAAAAAAGAGATGATTCATATTTAAACTTCCGATGGGATAGCGTTCTTTACCGACTTGCTTTTCTAATGCGTAAGTGCCCATTGCCGCAAAATAAGGTTTTACTTCAAAGCTGCTGCCGGAGCCCCCGCCGCTGGTGTGAAAACTTGGGCTAGGATATATAGACGCTGACACATTAGGAAATGTAAATTCCATAATCAGCGCCGCAGTTTTCTCAGCTTTATAATTACGGGAATTTTCTTTTCCCAAAGTAAAAAATATGGACGAGAGATAAATACCTGCAATATATGCTATAAATAAAAGTAACAACAGAAAAAGAACGATATTGAACCGGTTTTTATATTTGGCCGTACGAAGAATACCTACATTACATTTCATTTATATCGCCTCTTTTTACTTTTGTTGCCCGTTATAATTTAAATTTCAGTATGCCGTATTTTTGAAACCCTATCATGATTTAATCTCCATTATCGATTACCCGCCCTATGAGAAACTCGCAGGTGATTTAACAAGGGCTTCCTCAAGGCGGGTGAACCATCAGTACCGTTTGATATTACGAAGTTTATCGGAAAGAACATATTGTGGCTGCATTATGTGTAAAACCCAGTCAGCCTTCGGGTTAATTCTTTAAATAAATTTCCCTGGTTCCTCAAGCTTGTCCGGCAACCTGACACCTGGTTTTAGTTAAGCCTATAGTTAAGCCTAAAAGTATGACGGCGCAGTAAACAAATTGGTTCACCATTTACCTTCAAATTGTTCGATGGCGCAGCGAAAAAAGTGCCGATACACCGACTTCGAACTGTATAGGATGGCTCCGGGTTTCACTATGTAGCCATTTTTTAGTTATTTTAAAAGGAAGCAAAAGAACCGTCCCCCTGCTTCCAGAAAAAACGGCACGGCACAAGCGTCTCGTGTCTTTCGGGTTTGCCTTATTCTTAAGAAAGCCTTAAGATTTTCATGAAGTGGTTTGTAATATTCACCTGCCAGAATATTGAAGTGGAAAGGCAGGTGGCTTTATTTGAGCGGCGGGATGATCTGATTAGGATGCAACGGAGGCGTTTTATGGAAAGATTAAATGTGCTGGTGTGTGATGATGACACCGCCATCGTGGATGCGCTGGAAATCTATTTAAAACACGAAAACTACGGGGTGATCAAAGCCTATACCGGGGCGCAGGCCCTGCAAGCTCTGGCCGAACACGAAATCCACCTGATCGTATTGGATGTTATGATGCCGGAAATGGACGGGCTGTCGGCCACCATCAGGATTCGGGAGGAACGCAATATTCCTATCATCATCTCGGCCAAATCCGAGGATACGGATAAGATTGCCGGGCTTAATTTTGGGGCGGATGATTATGTGACCAAACCTTTTAATCCTTTGGAATTAATGGCCCGGGTCAAATCACAGATGCGCCGGTACACCACCCTGGGGAGTATCGCCCATAAAAGCGGCATTCTAAAAACCGGCGGTCTGGAACTGGGCCGGGAGGGCAAAGAGGTGCGGGTTGACGGGGAAGTCATCCGGCTGACTCCCACCGAATACGGGATCGTAGTGTTTTTAATGGAGAACATGGGGCGCGTGTTTTCCATCGCCCAAATTTATGAGCAGGTGTGGAATGAACCGTCCTATGCGGCAGAAAATACGGTGGCCGTACACATAAGGAGGATTCGGGAAAAAATTGAAATCAATCCTAGAGAACCAAAATATTTAAAGGTGGTGTGGGGCATTGGATATAAAATCGAGAAATATTAACTATTCCGGCGGAGCCAAACTGGCAGCCGTGATCATAGTCTGGCTGGGCTTTCTGGGGACTATGGGCAGTTGCCTTTTTTTGTACCGGAATCACGACATCGCCAGTTCATCAAGCTATAACGAAGTTTATTCGTTCCAAAGCAAATTTGCTTCGCTGGTGCATAACGTAGTGGAATATCATGTCTTACTGAAAAACGAAGACCATATTCAGAACTCCGGCGCAGACGGGCAAACCGCAGCCGACAATCTGCAACGCCTCCACCGCATTGAAAATAAGCTTCCCGCCATGGTCAATTTCGTTTATTATGTGCGCAATACCCAAACCGGGGAAACATGGAGCAATTTGGGCTCAGAGATAGCCGATCCGGTCAGGTTTATCCAGAAGCAACCAGCCAGAGCCTTTCTTAACGGCTGGACATCTGATGCCAGCATCCCTTTCGGAAACCTTGAAGATATGATGGCCGGCCGCCCCTATGAGGTATACGCGGCAGTAGTGGACCCGCCGCAAGCCGGGGATATGTTCTATGACAACTATCTGGATTACACCCGGACCAAAGCCCTCACCGACGCCGCCACCATTTTGGCGATGATAGCCTTCGTCCTCATGGCGGCTGCCTTTGTTTATCTGATTTATACAACCGTCCGCCGGGAACCGGAGGAATACGGGACGCCGCCCCGGCCAACCTGGCTGTACGCCGATGTCCATACGGTTCTGGTGTTGCTAGCGGCAGTTCTGTCATTGACTGTCGTCGTCGGCTTTGGCCCGGATCTATCGGATACACTGATCATAGCAGCCCTGGCCGTTGTTCTCAGCCTGGATCTATTCATTGGCTTAACCTATGTTTTGTCCATAGCCCGGCAGATCAGAGACCGGTCAATTTTTACCAACACCCTGCTGTACAAGCTCGGCTCGGCTTTAAAAGCCTTCCTGCGCCTGGCTTTCCGGGGCGAGGGCTTTAAACTGTGGATACTGCCGCTGCTTTTGGGCTACGGCTTCGCAAACGGATTGTTGTTTGTGCTTTTCCGCGAAACCTACCGTGGCTATTTCGGCGGATCCGCCTTCTTTATCCTCTTCTTATTAATCGCCTTCAATGCCGGGGTTGTCTACTTTGCCGCCAGGTCGCTGGCCGCTTTGCCGCAGATCATGGAGGCGGTCAAGGAGATCTCGGCCGGGAACCTGGACTACCCCTTGGAGAGCACCGGCATTCCCGTCAGCTTTGCGGCTTTCGCCGAAGATATCCGCAGCCTCCAGGGAGGATTGCAAAAAGCGTTGGCCCAAGCGGTCAAAGGCGAGCGGATGAAAACCGATCTGATCACCAATGTCTCTCATGATCTGAAAACTCCGCTTACTTCCATCATCAATTATGTTGACTTGCTCCAGAAGGAGCAGTTGGAGAATGAAGCGGCGGCTGAGTATGTCAATATATTGGAAGAAAAATCAGCCCGCTTAAAGCAGCTCATTGAGGACCTGGTGGAAGCCAGCAAGGCCTCCAGCGGCAATCTGGCGGTGACCGGAGAAAAAGTGGACTTGCAGGAGCTGATGATGCAGGCGTGCGGAGAATATGAGGAAAAAATCCAACAGGCAGAGCTGGATCTTCATATTCAAACTGCGGCTGAAACGGTCTGCGTATGGGCGGACGGCAAACACATGTGGCGGATAGCCGAAAACCTGTTGTCCAATGTGGTGAAATACTCCCTGCCCCATTCCCGGGTGTATATTGATATTGCCTCCAACAATGGCTATGGATCTTTCACCATTAAAAACATCTCGGCTTTTCCCCTTAATATTTCTCCCGAGCAGCTTACCGAGCGCTTCGTACGGGGGGATGAGGCCAGAAGCACCGAAGGATCGGGACTGGGCCTTTCCATTGCGCAGAGCTTAACCGGTTTGCAGGGAGGAAAATTCCGGCTGGAAATTGACGGCGATTTATTCAAAGTAACGGTAGCCATCCCTTTGTGACAGAAGAGTAAAAAGGGACATGAGACTGTATCCAAAGGTTGTTTCAATTGATTCCGCCGTGGAGCTAAGATGGATGGGCGGTTGGTTCTGATATTGCGGCAATTCTTACCACAAGAATCCAAAACCGTTATATACTTTGTCCCGATATAAGGCGGACCAACCCGGTATCAAGCGTAAAACCCCATGCCGGGTTTGCGGTCCGTCTTAAAAGAAAGCACCGTTAAAAAGCAGGCATAGAGCGGGTTTGCGGCGAAATTAGTATGCATTATACCAGTGGAAAAGGCAGAGGAGTCAAGCGTGGACGACACTGTGGCAGCAACATGTTCCGGCATGCCGGAAGCGGAGCAGATCGAAGGGCTGCGCCGGTTGGCGGAACCGATTTTAGCATGGTATGAGCAAAACGCCCGCATCCTGCCGTGGCGTGAGCAGCCTGATCCTTATAGGGTATGGATCTCCGAAATCATGCTGCAGCAAACGCGTATAGAGGCGGTACTGCCTTATTTTTATAGATTTGTGGAGGTATTGCCGGACATTCCTGCCCTGGCGAAGGCGGAGGAAGCCACTCTGCTGAAGTTGTGGGAGGGGTTGGGCTACTATAACCGGGTGAGAAACTTGCAAAAGGCAGCCCGCATTATTGTGGAGCGCCACGGCGGGAGGCTTCCGTCTTCCTATCAGCACCTGTTGAAGCTGCCCGGGATCGGAGAGTATACCGCCGGAGCGATCGCTTCCATTGCCTATCATATCCCCGTCCCGGCAGTGGATGGCAATGCGCTCAGGGTATTGGCCCGTTTGCTGGCCTGCCGGGCCGATATAGCACAGCCGCAGGCCAGGAAAACCCTGCGCGCAGCGGCTCAAGCCATGCTGCCCCGCGAACGCGCGGGGGACTTTAACCAGGCCATGATGGATCTGGGGTCCCTGGTATGCCTGCCGGGTCCGGCTCCCCGCTGTGACCTCTGTCCCGTGCGGACAGGCTGTGCCGCCTACCGGCAGGGCGTGGCGGACAAACTTCCCGTTAAGTCTCCCCAAAAGCCCCGCGCCATGCAGCAAAAAACAGTGCTGGTGCTGGCTTCTCAGGGCAAGACGCTGCTCAGGCGGCGTCCCGCAGAAGGGCTGCTGGCGGGGTTATGGGAATTCCCCAATTTGGATGGCTGGCTTACTGAGAAGGAAGTGGCCGCTTTGTTGGACGAATGGGGGATCTGCCCCGCATCGGTGCGAAGGCTGGCGGACGCACGACATATTTTTACCCATATGGAGTGGCATATGCACGGGTATCTGGTGTATGCCGCAGATGCCCTGCCTGTACCAAACTGTGTTTGGGTGGATGGGGAGGCGGTGCGCCGGGAATATGCGCTGCCCAGCGCATATTCGGCTTTTACCCGGCATCTTCCCCGCTGGCTGGCAGAAACAAAAAACAACCTTGAGATTCATTAATCAGACGTTGTTTAGGATATGAAAAACGGAAAAAAGAGTATCCCATCCAGAATTTAATGGGCATAGTAAAAGCCGCCACATTTCTGTAACGGCCTATGACATGTACTGATTCAATGTAAATTTTATTCCCGCTTTCCATGCAGTACCTCTCGGACAGCGGCCTTCATCATGGAGGATACCTCGTCAATAGAATAACCGTTTTTGCCGCTCAACCGGCCTTCCTCAGCGGCAATCAGGTTTTCCCGAAGGCGCAGCATGCTCTCGCGCCTTGCAAATGCTTCAACATCCATCACCACCAGATCGCCCTCGCCGTTCTTGGTCAGGTGCACCGGTTCTCCCGACCGCTTGCACAGCTCAGAAATCTCATTGTAATTTAATCCATCTCCGCCGTCACCGTTTTTCCGGTAAAGGCGTCGATGTACTCCATGCCTGCACCATGGTCCGGCATGTAAACCAGGACGGGCTCGGGCGCTTTCTGGCCGTAATACTCAGGCCAGAGGTAAACCAGGCGCAACGGGTGGCTTTTCAAAAATTCGGCTTTTGCCGCCTCAGCGGTCACAACATTCTTGCTGTCCGGAAGGGTGACGGATGAACTGCTGTTCCTGTCGTGAAAAGCCGTAATCCCGCCGGTAAGTCCGTCCACAGTGACAGAGTACCCCCGGTCCGAAACCGGGATGCCCTGGTGCGTGCACGTGAAGGCAAAATTATACTCCGGACGCTGCTCATTGCCTTCCAGCTTGCTCCTGTCCACCCAGTCGGGAATGCTTTCTTCCTGCGGCCAGGAGACGTACATTTCCATTTCGGCCGCGCCCCGATCCAGGTACCTTTGCAAAAATTGGATGGCTGTTTCCTGCGCGGCGGCCCTGGATACTGTCGCCTTCTCGCCGTGCCCGGCTTCGTCCTGCAGGTTGAACCCGACAACCTGTCCTGTGTCCGCCAGAGTCCTGAGATACAAATAACGCATTGTGCTGTAATCCGGCGTACCGTCCTGACCCGTTTGGGGTTCGGAGTTCAAGTGGTACGTTTTCACCTTAATTCCCGGCTGAAGGGATTCTTCCACCTCATCTTCCCCGCTAAGCTTCATGCCGGCAATATCCATGCCGGTCTCAGCGGCAAGCAGAGCGGCTGCTTCTTCGGGAGTCGCGGCGACCAGTTTCTTACCCTCCCCAGTCAGGCTTACCAGACTGATCTGCGGCGGCTGCTGAAAACCGGCCAGCGGCTCCCCCGTTACAGCGTCTATGGACGCATAGGCCGAAGGAGCGTACATCAAAACCGGACGGGTTTCGACCTCCCCGCTGCGATACTTTGGATACTGCAAAGGAAAGCTGCCAACATAGTTCAGCTTCATTTCCAGCAGCCCGGCAAAAATCTCTTCCGCAGCTTCCCCTGTTATGGCCAGGGCAGGAGATGGAAACGCGGCAAGGTCCGGTTCTTCGTATTTTATGCCGCCATTTATCTGATAAAAACCATCTGTATAATATTCGGTGACATGACCGGCTGCGTCGACATCCACCCGAATGCCGCTGTTTAACATAGGTATGCCGTTGATCAGGCGCTCAAACTGCACTCCCGCCTCGGTCCAGTTTATCTCGTTCCCCTTGCTGTCCCGCGCGCCTCCTGAACTGAAGCCTATTCCATCACTCATCCGGTAGTCCTTGATCTTATCTCCCAGAACCTGCCGGGCAAATTCATAAGCTTTTTCTTTGGCCAGTTCGGCAGGTGGGAGCTCTAAAGAAGCCCAATCCGGGTTCCGGATATCGAACCTCACCAGTTCGTTTGTACCGGTTTTAAAAGAAAGACTGGCACGAATGCACATAATACCAGACACCGCCTCACCGGCACGATTGCTCAAGGTTACCCCCCAAGCATCCTCCCCCCCTTCATGCACTCCTTCCACGGTGAGTTCCTTTAGCTCGGGCACGATTTGATAGATTTTTTCCATGGCTTGCTGCTGTGACTCAGTCAACTCCACTTCGTGAAGCGGGTACGTCCCGTTTGTCACCTGTACACTTTCCACACCGCCTTTTACTTCCCGCGCCACCACCGGCGCATCTTGTCCCGCCGCCAAAGCGGTCGCGGACAACAGCATACCCGCTGTCAGGACGGCAACCACTACGCCTTTAGCCTTTTTCAAAAAATATCTCCTCCTTTACCTGCGGGATTATCCGCTATGCAATTGGTATAAATGCCACACGACTTTAGAATAGTTGCCCACGCCGCCAACGGCGCCACGTATGATGAAACACCGGGCGATGCAGAGGCAATTTTAAAAATATCCCTATAAAATATGACGGACAGCAAAAAAGGCAGGTTCACCCAAACATCTATTCTTTTCCAGGTGGCTGTCAGACCTGGTTTGAATATGTATATGCCAAAAAAGCTACATGCTTTCAATCAAGCTTTTTCTTTCTCTCTTTAACCGTTCCAGCTCTTGTTCGCTTTTTGCCAGCGTATGTTTTAGAACTTCCAAAATGTTATCCACCTTGTCTCTCTGTAAAACTGCATTTGCCAGCGAGTTTTTTATTCTGGACTGAACAATCCAATCTGCTATGAGGCCGTCGAAAAAATAATCCGCAAAAGATGCAAAGCCCCCAATATCAATAGCCACTCCTGATTGTAAATATGGATCCACATCTTTCAGCTCTCTTGAAAATATCATTAACTTTTGCTGCACTCTATGTACTGAATCTCTGGCATCATGAACTCTTGAGTGTTTTATAGCGGTTGAGAGAAGCCCTCCGCCCAGCAGATCCCAGGTTCCCCAGCCTTGTGCGCTTCTCAAGGAGCTAATAACTCCGTTTACTTCTTTTAAAACCGCATCCCCGGCATGCATCGCTTCCTTTAACTCTCTTATATTAGATTGAATATCAGCGATCTCCTCGGAAAGCCGCAGGACTTTTTGAGAAGCGGCACTACCTTCATGTAAGACAAAATTTTCTTTCTCTCTAAATACAGCTTCATATTGCATGTCTAAATCTTTTAACTGATCAATTTTTTGATTAATATCTGCAAACTGTTCCTCCAGAGCCGAAATCGAATCTTTACATTGATCAAACCTCAGCTTGGCGGCGAGATATTCTTGCCGTTCTTTTTCCAGCTGTTCCTCCTTGCTTCCCAATATGCCCAGGAAAAGGCCGGTAAGACTTAATCCCTCCAGCTTTTGTACATCTTTGCCTTCTTTCTGCAAGCAGTTCGCAAGCTCATCCAGCCTTGCTTTTTCCGCATAAAGCTTTTGCTCTATATCATTATGAGCAGCCAAAAGTTTCTGCTTTATTCTCATTTTCTCTTTCACATCCATCAGCCGCCTGTTAAGCTCTTCCAGCAATCCTTTCCCCCCTTTAATATACTTTGATTGAATAATTTCAATAGGAATAAGGTATATTGACCCCGGAACATTCATCAAAAGGGGCCACCGGTTTTATTGCTTTTTCTCTTCCAATAACCTTCTAATTTCTTTAAGCTCACGATCCATTGCTTCCATTTTGTTGAAAATATTCTTTTTGAAAAAACACTTTAATACTATATGAATAATAACGGCGATAATGATAATTAGTATTAATAAATCAATAATCTGAGCAATAACGGTAGCGTTAAATTCCAGACCCAATTTTTCACCTCCCTTATTGGAATCTTACCGTACAACTGTTGGCAGCATATATGCTCTCCTTGGCGAATGACGCTTCGGCTTTATACAGAGGCGTTCCGGTCAATACTATACGTATTTTGACCACGGGCGGTTGAGCGGGGTTTTGCGCATCGCCCGGAGATCCCGTTAGTTGTTCCAACCTGATCTCTTTGACGTATTGCGAGCCCGGGCTCTCGATAATTGTTTTTTCTTTCAAACTGTCGGCCGGTTCCACATTTAAAAAGCTGAATACCAAATCACTTGATTGTTCGTTATACCGGACCGTTGTGTACGGCAGCCTGCTGCCGCCGGCGAGCACTTCTCCCGGCGCCGCCTCGAAATCGAAAACAACTGCCGATTCCTGAATTTCAATATTAGTGAGAATTTGCTTCCAGCCGTCCTTCCCGAAAGCAATATCTTCTTGTTCGTTCAAGGGCAGGAACGGCTCCTCCCTTCTCAATTCTTCCGTGTCGGGGTTGTAAGTCAACAGGTAGGGAAATTGGTAATTGCCGGTATCGCTGCCCCCTCTGGCGGTAAACACAAGTTCTCCGTCTTTGTATTCTTTGAATTTGGCGGTTTCAATGAAGTAGACGATGTGTTTCATACCGTTGAATGATGGGTGATCGAGGTAAAAATCATGGTCGCCGGACGTCCCCTTTTCTACCAGTATAAAGCTGTCGCCGATAGCTCTGACGTCTCTTACCTGGTTGCCGGGAAAAGGCAGGGGGTGATAAAACCCGCCAGGATACCAGGCCACTACCTCATCCCATTTATAGGCACCGTAATAGCTCTGGGGTATATCCAATTCATCAAAAATTTGGCCAATATTTTCTCCGTCCGCTCCGGACTGCCAAATCGAGGCTTTTTCTCCCTGCACCCGCACCCACATCAGGCTCCGGCCGCTCCCGGCCCACCAGGGATGGCAGTCGGAATATCCCGGCGTCCCGTCGCCGTCGCTGATTCTTCTCGCCCCGGAACCGTCCGGCTGCGCCAGCCAGATTGCAGACGACGGCCATTCCTCGGGCTGACTAATTTCCGGCGCAGATTTCGCCCGGCTTACCGCGATGAACGCTCCTTCCGGTGACCAGGCCGGGTCGCGGTCCACATAGCCCTCGGGAGTCACCGTCACCGCCAGGTCCGGCCTGTTAACAGGCATGATCGAGAGGCGCTTGTTGGACTGCGCTTCCCTGCCGCTGCCTTCAATATACGCCACAGAGTCACCATAACAATACCAGTCGACCCAGTCGGGGTAAGCAAGCATGGTTGCCAGCTGCCGGGGAGCTTCTCCATCTATTGAGGTTACATATAAACTTACCCCGTCGGCAGTCAAGGATGCAGAGGAAGGGTATTTAAAAAAGCTCAAGTCATGCCCGTTGGGAGAAAACTTGAGACCACCCGGATAAGAAGAAATTCACGGGGGATGTCCTGCCTCAGGTGAAAATTCCGGCTCCAAGGCCAGGATCGTTTCGGCTTCGCCTCCCCTGGCAGGCATAACCTTGATGGCGGGACTTTCTTTTACATTTGGATTTTCGGCCGCCGTCGTGTAAACCAGCCTGTCGCCGGCGGGTACCCAGCAGAAATTCACTATTTTTTCAGACGCTTCCTTCAATAAAAGCGGTTCCCCGGGACCTTTGTCGCCGACATCGGCCAGTTTGAATTCGCCGCTCCTTACACTTTCACCCGGTTTTACAATAAGGTAGGCGATGCTGTTCGCCGCAGGGGACCACCGGGCGTCCAGCACCTGCCCTCCCGGCTCCAGGCCGAAAACCCCTCCGCCATCGGCGCGAGCCACCCATAAAGAGTAATTTCTCGACCATTTTTCAGCCGGGTCATATTTGTAAAAGAGCAGCCATTGCCCGTCCGGGGACCAGGCGGGAGAACTGCTGCAGCCGTCGCCGGTCAAGCGCAACGGCTCCCTCCCGCTCTCCAGCACCCACAGGTCTCCCTGCTTGAGCACAGCCAGCCGGCCGGGAAATTCTGTATTTTCCGTTGCATGTAACGCAACCTGCACGCCTCCGGCAAGGTCTTTCGCCCCTAGTCCCGTCCCGCAACCGGCCAAGGATAGGGAACATATCATTACAAGCAAAAAAATCACCATTGTGCCATGCTTTTGAAATTCACCCATGCTTTTAACCCCCATGACCGATTTGCGCAATTAAAAGAAGTTTGCCATCCCCCTATTAGTAGGTATAACTTGCCCCAGAGCGGCAATAATAGCGCAAACTGCAAGATATGATAAAATAATGACAAAAACATACCTTAGTATCTCTAAAGCGACATCTTTTTCTGCTCTTAATAGCCTGTAAGCAAGATAAAACAAGCCGACTGCGACTGCAAATAAAATGATTAAGTATAACGACATCATTTCACCACATCCTTTAATAATTAAAAAATAACAGGCCAAATATGATAACCAGTCAATAGCAATTAAAAATCTTGCGGTTCGCCATAAGCAATCTTGCTGAACCCCCAACCGTTCCACTT
Source organism: Pelotomaculum sp. FP (assembly GCF_004369245.1). Taxonomy (NCBI): domain Bacteria; kingdom Bacillati; phylum Bacillota; class Clostridia; order Eubacteriales; family Desulfotomaculaceae; genus Pelotomaculum; species Pelotomaculum sp. FP. The sequence continues at coordinate 23,349 of NZ_QFGB01000047.1, forward strand.
CCAGAGGCCTGCATCCCTCTTAGCGGGATCGGTATAGTCTCCTTCCGTGACAATCAGCTCATTTTTGCCGTCACCGTCAAGATCTGCAAGGGCCGCCTCATAATTGGGCCGGTCCAGGTTGGATGACTGCCACACCGGTTTAAAGGAACCCGCGGCCGGTTTAAAGATAAATAGATGGTTCTTGACGTCCGGGTCGTCGCCGGCAATCCAGAAGGGCTTGTGCCGGCCGAAACTGCCTGACTTCCAGACCAGCATATTTAAATCAAATACACCGTCATTGTCAGCGTCACCCAGAAAAAAATCATCCACCCACCAGTCATCCTGCGACTCCCAGATAATTTGGGCGCCGGTCGCGACCTTTAATTTCCCGTCCTGCAAGGTATAGTCTTCGCAGGCGCCGTCCTGATCCAGGTCAAATTGCAGGTTTTTCGCCAGCCTGCACTCCAGCAAAGGTTTCCGGGCATAGCATACATACCGCTTGGTTTCCCTGAAAACCCGGCTTTCCTGATCCCAGGCCGGGATAGCTGTATCTTCCAATCTTAATCCGGTATTTTCCAAGGCCATTTCAGCCTCTTCACCTTCCAAAGCTTGCGGCTGGTCCTGGTCATTGATGAAAACGGGCAGTAATTCAAACTTCTCCACACCTTCGGGGGTGATGAATATTTTAGCCGCCAGCCCAACACGGGTAGCCCCGGACCACTTTTGATCGAAAACGAAATTGCCCAGGCTGTAAAAGATGTATTTTCCTTTGTATTTCTCTATTTTCTGTACCACATGGGGGTGATGCCCCAGGACGAGATCCGCCCCGGCGTCAACAGCCAGGCGGGCCAACCTGGTTTGCGCCAGGTCCGGCCGGGTCTCGTATTCCGTACCGGCGTGCATGGACACCACCACAAAATCCGCCTTTTCCCCGGCATAACGCACGGCCGCCCTCATCTTTTCCTGGTTGAGAAAGGCAACGCCGGGATGATCTGACCGGGCCGGATAGGAATCCGGGACAATGGCCGGATCGGTAAAAGCAAGGAAAGCCACTCGCAGCCCTTTTACTTCGATAAACTCCGCGGCAAAGGCCTCTTCTTCCGTTTCCCCGGCGCCTGTATGCCCAATACCCGCGTTATTCAGATATCGTACAGTATCAAGCACGCCCTGGGAGCCAAAATCCGGCAAATGGTTGTTGGCCAGGGAAAGGACCGTGAAACCGGCGTCTTTCAGGGCTATTTCCACTCCCGGATCGGCGCGCAGGGTCATCTCCGGCATCATGATCTCCCTGCCCGGCGTGATCGGGTTCTCCAGGTTGCCGAATACAATATCGCCGCTCTTTAAGTATTTTTCAATTTGTAAAAAGGGGTGGCGCGGATCATCCCCGTGTTCTTTGATTTCTCCGGCCACGCCCCGGGAGAGCATAATATCCCCTACAGCCACCAGGCAGACCGGCTCCGTCCTGATTGGCAGCTTCAGCTTTTTCGCTTTAAAAGCCGCGAAATTTTCTTCCGGTGAGCTATTGCCCCAGGCTCCCGGCAGCAAATCTTTCTTGACCAGATAGCCCAGGCAGCCAAGCACAATGATTATGGTGATTATCAAAAACCTTTTCATTTACTGCGCAATGAAGTCGCTGGTCCAACCTGGCAGCGGGGGAGCCTGGCCGTCATTGATCATCTTGTGCCACTTGGAATCGGTCAAGCGGTCATTCAGTGACCAGGGAAATTCATAATAAGAATATACGCCGCCGATGGCGATCCTTAATTTGCCGTCCACCGGAACAACAGCATAGATCTCGAATACGTTGCCTGTCGCTTCTTCCAACACCTGTCCGCCGCCGGGATTGGTGGCCACGTCCGCCACCAGCGCGGCCGGCCGGTCAAATATCGCGGAGCGGTGGTCGATGCCCTCGTCACGCAGGGCCTCCAGCCAGAAGTGCTCCAACTGACCGCCATAAGAGCGGATTAAGTCATATTCCTCATCGGTCAAAGGGGTATTGGACAATTCCTTTTCTGAAATAGTTTTTAAGGCCAGGATCAGTTCCTCCATCCTTTCCAGGCTCTCCTTATCCCTGTCGTTCAAGAGCCCGCGCGCCTGCAAGCCGCCGGCGGTCATGTTCACCAGAGAGGCCAGGCGGGCGTAAACATCAGGGTTGGGCTCGACATAACCGCGGTCGTCAATAATCTCCCCGCCGCCTCCGGCCTCAGCGTAAACCGGCTTGGCGTAAAGAATGGTGTCATGCTTCAACTCCACCCAACTGCCCAGATAGGTATTGAGGTCTTTTCTTTCCCAGGCCTGATTGCGCATGAAGGAGGGATACCCCGCAGGTTTTTCCCAGGTCAGAGGCATAAGCGTATACAGCCAGTTCCAGTAGAGGTTTTCGGTCCAGGTCTCCTTGCTCAAATCCGCGGTATATGCTTTCATTTTGGCCATATTTTCCTGGTAGTTCCGGTAATCTGTCTCCCCTGTCGATTCTAAAATATCATAAGCCTGGGCTGAACCCATGGCGGCGGGAATGTCCATCCCCCTGGGCAGCACCCTCACTTCACCCTGGCTGTTTTCCATGACTTCCGGGTAAAGCAGCCTCTGGAAAACAGAAGCGTCTAGGGTAAATCTCTGTCCCATGAACCGAAAGCCCTTGCTCTCTTTTTCCCGTTCAGCCGGCGATGTTGCGTCAATAACGGGCATGGAGTTTATGGACGGCGGCTCCAACTCCCCGGCAGCCGCTAAGAACTCGTTCCACTTCTCAGGACCGTCAACCACCGTCTGCAGACCGGCGTCCGTGCCGTATATTCTTTCAACCAGTTCTTTCAACTGATCATATGCGATATCGTCACTTTTACCGACAAAGAAGTTGGTGGTAGCATAGATCCTGTCCCACATCCGGCTGTTTTCCCCCTGGTTTAAGGCCAGGGTGATTAAGACAGCCGACTTTGTTTCGTATTCGTTTGTTACGCGAAAGGTCAGCCTGCCGTACCACATCATGGATTTAAAATAAGCTTTAAGCAAATCGGTCCTCTCGTAATGTCCCCTTGGTATGTATTGTGAGTAATCCTCCCGGAGAAGGTCGCCGGAATCACCGCTCACGCCTATGTTCATTAACGGTGAAACTGCAATGCCCTGGTGGTTTTCAATCAAGGCCAGCTCGTTTTCCACTTCACTCTTTACTACCACCGGCGCCGGCACGCCCGGGTCTAAAAGTTTCCCGGCCACTGCAAAAAAGCCGATATTTCTCCTGGCGGCGTTTTCCCAGTCAGTGTCCTTAAGAGCTTCGTACTGCTTTTGCGCCTGGGCAAGCATCGCTTTATTGAGTTCCTTCAGCTCCGGCGCGAGTCTTTCGGTTTCAACAACTCTCAGCAGGTGATCGAAGAATAAATGGTAGTTATGCAGCACCGAATCGGTGGTGACAAACAACGGCACCGGCTCGTAGCGGTTTCTTTCATAGAGTGAAAAAAATTCTTTTTCATAGCTGGTGGGAACCACCACAAAGCCGTTTTTGATTAAAAGGTCTGTGGCTGCCGGGGATAGGCGAAACATGTCTTTGTTGGTGATATTGCCCAGGTCACGGTCAACCTTGTAAGGTTTTACAGCCGGAGTTGCGTTTACCTCGACCTCTTCATAGGTGGCAAACTTGGAGGTGATCACACCCGGTGTTTGAGATGCTTTTCCCTGGTTGAAACAGCCGCTTACAGCGGTCAGGAACAGGAGCAAAACTAAACCGCATGGAATCAACAATAACCTTTTCATTGATCACACCTCATCTCTAATATTTACTTCGGGCGCCCAATCATCCCTTATGCCATAAACTGATAAATGCTCTTTCCTTTATATATATGTATATATATATTTTTGACGTTGCAGGGAACAGACAGGTTCATAAATAGTATTAGATAACCAGCCTGCTTGGACAAAATATTCAGTGAGTCAAGGCCCCCCCTGACTCACTGATCTAACTAAAACAGTTACCACTGTCAAATGGTTTTAAGAATCGTTTGTTACAGGTAACTTATCCCTAAAAACGCTTATGCGTTTTCATAGGATTATTCATTACCGGTCATGTGAAATCAGTTCATAACAACGCCGATCAAATTTTTTCTTTCACAGGCTTTGCATGTTCAAAGTATAATTCACCCATATAAGCAGGTATCGCAACTTCTTCTTTTCCCTCTATTTCAATCGAAATACCGGACTCTCTTAAAATATCGACAAGGCTTCCTCTCAACTCCAGTCTGCTCTTTAAAGCGGAGGCGTCGCCAATAGCGGAAATATGGTAAGGAGCTGATAATGGGGTCCCGTTGACGTTGATGTGGTTGCCGGCCAGTCGTATCTCGCTGATAGCCGTGATCCGCTGGCCATTTATGGCGACAGCTTCCGAGCCGGCGCTGTATAACTCGTTAACCATTTTTAAAAGCTGTTCGTCAGCGATAATGGGGACATCGGCGGCGCCAAGTCCGGCCTTCTCCATGCGGCTTTTCACAACCAGCTCAACTCCAGGCCCGGACACCGGTGATAAGCCGGCAAACCGTTTTATTTTGTCAAGTTCTCTTTCCAGCGCCTCATCCGCCTCTCTTTGTCCTATCCCGGCCTGCTCCAGTTTGGTCGATAGCTCCGAAATCTCCACCTGCAGCTTATACAAATCCTCTACCAGATTTTTTTTCTCCAGGGCTAATTCCTGTTCCCTGTCCCGGGGAACAACGTTATCGCCGGCGCTGCTGGTAGTACGAAATTGAACGCCCAGCATCATCCCCAGTACAATGGTTACAAAGCTGATAGAAAACATAAAAGCCCTGTTCAAATTAAGCCCTCTCTTTTACGCTATTCTAAAATTTATTGCGCCAAGCTGGTATCAGCATCCGCTTCAATAATATAATCTGTTTTGATGCTTCCGGAATAAGCGGGAATTGTAAGCTGCTCCAGCTTTTTAACTGAAAACTGGATGCCAAAAAACTGCAGGTACTCAGCCACCCCGCCCCTCATTTTCAAGGCGCCTTCCATTGTTTCAGGGCTGCCTATGGCGGTTATGACAAAAGGAGGAACAAGAGCTTTTTTGTTGATCCTGATGGCGGGACCACTGCAGACGATCTCGGTGCTGGCTACCAGGCGTTGACCATTTATCGCGATAGCCTCGGCCCCTGCCGCTTTGAGTTCGTTAACTACTTTTAATATGTCTTCATCATGTATGATATACAGGTTGGGATTGTCGGTGAGTTTCTGTGAGACATTGCTGTCTTTTAAGGTCACTTCCACGCCTTTGCCGGTAAGTTCGGTTAAACCGGAAAAAATTGTCGCGAGTTCCATTTCTGCTTTAATTTGAGTCGCAAGGGGTCCCGTGGACAAACTTTCAAGCTGCTCGCGCATCCTTGTTAATTGCGGTTGAAGAACATCGTGCTCCTTTTTTAGCTGGTCCACCTGTTCTGCTAATTCCTGCGTTCTCCGGATAGCTTCATTGTGCTGTATGTCCCTGGTCATGCGGAATTGCACAGCTAGAATTACTCCAATAGCAAGGCTTACCAGGGCCACCGACCAGTAGAAATTTTTTCTCTTCACTGCGCTCACCCGCTGCCCCCTTATCTTTGCCAACCTACAAGGATTATTCTTTTAGAAATCGAAGAATCCTTTGGTTTCGTAAAAAATAATACCGTCATACTCCAGCAGATCCAAGAATTCGACCCTGAAAGTATGACGGTTAAACAGCAAGGCAGGTTCACCAAAAACAACCAAAAAGTTCTATAAGGGTTATATTTTTTTATCCTCCCTAAAAACTATGACGGTATGAGAAGCAAACAGGTTCACCAAAAGCAACCAATAATGGATTATTTCACCGAAACCATTCGACCCTTAGAGAGAAAAGATGAGGGCTGTTCTAAACAAGAAAGTCCTCACATCTGATTAGATTATGCCCGGACAACAGGTCGGCCAAAAAGATCTTTCATGTTCATTTTTTCTTGGAATTGCTCTTCATAAACTTGCGGTTATACTCGGAAACATACTTAACATATTGGTAATATAATTCAATAGCCTCTGATATGCTTTCAAAAACAATTGTATCATCAATACTTTCATAATCATGTACAATAATGTTTCTCTCCCCTGTGGATGGAGCGATCTCTTTTGCAAATATCTTTGGATAAAGTCCAATCTCTGCTGCTTCCAGAAAAGAGTTGAATGCATCCGCAGGGGGAGGTTTCCCGGCATCGACTATCGTGTGAGTATTAATATCTACTGCTACATCTACAATGAGTTGAATTAAGCGCTCTACAGTCCGGCGATGCCGAAAATCGCTCCGGTACTCTTCTAATGTAATTTCTTTCATTTTCTCTAGCTCTATTAGATAGCCGGTCAGCTTCTGCAGCTTACGGTTGACAACTAAGGGATCAACCACCTTTTCCTCTCCTTTTAATTACTTTCTGTAGATATTCTTCGGTCGCCCGATAAAAAATACGGGCATCATTATGTTCTCTCAAGGCACGGGAGCAGAAACCGGCGAATATTCCAGCTTCCTTTTGGTAAACCGGCTTACCGCCTCTGGCTACCTGAAATTTAAGTATAGGGGAAGCATGATTTAAAATGACCAGATCAATATTTCCTGTTCCAAGATAATTAATGAAATCCCGCAACATATGCCTTCTAGCACGGGAAACCTCGGGCGAACCTGATAACAAATCAGGCTTTTCAAGCCAGACAGCCAGGTCAAGATCACTTCCCTCGATTGCCTTTCCAGTAGCCTGTGAGCCAAAGAGTATGGCCATAGAAATACCGTGATCCTGACAAATTTTTTTAAAGCCAGGCCTATAGAGCGTATCCAAGTCCATCACTATCAATCGCTTTCTTTTGCTCCAAACTCAATACTATAGTTATTATACCAGATCATGGAATTAATGGACAAGCGTTTGGCTAAATCAGCGAAGCGCCGCAACGGGGGTAAGTAAACTGTTTTCCACATACGCCTTCCGACCGACGCAGCGCTCCCCACCAATTCGACCAATGCATTGACAATTGCGGATACTATGTCATACAATATGTACATAATAGACGACGCTATCATGTACATTAGGAGGTGTAACAATGCCTATTGTCAATGCAACAACTGCTAGAAATAACTTTTTTAAAATCATGGAAGATGTTGTCGTTACGCACGAGCCTATTTATGTAACCGGCAAAGCTGGGAATGTCGTGGTTATTTCTGAAGAGGACTACCGCTCTATTCAAGAAACGCTATATTTAATATCCATACCGGGTATGCGCGAGAAAATTTTACGTGGATTAAATACCCCATTGGAGGATTTGGTTGAGGATGATGATGAGTGAACCTTATAAAATCCTCTACACAAAACAAGCACTAAAGGATAAAAAGACTGCTTATGAAGCTGGTTTTTCAGAAAAAATAAAAAGCATCTTGAAAACATTGAAAGAAAATCCCTTTGCCGATTACCCGCCGTATGAAAAACTCGCAGGTGATTTAATAGGCGCTTACTCAAGACGGATAAACCATCAGCATCGTGTGGTCTATGAAGTTTATCAAAAAGAACATGTTGTAAAAATCATTAGTATGTGGCTGCATTATGAATAGAATTAACCAACCTGGATTGTTATGCCCTATTCGACACATCAAACACCTTCTCAAGGCAAATAATCTTTTTCTTTCAACATGCTTTTTATTTCTCTTAGCTCACTGTCTATCGCTTCAATTTTGTTATAGATATTCTTTTTAAAATTCAATGCTTTTAAAATCATTGTTAAAATTCCGGCGACAATAATGATGAATACTAATATGTCAACAATTTGAGCTATTAGGGTTGCGTTAAATTCCAAACCCAACATGTATCCTCCTCGTTTTCCAGGGTTCCTTCAGTTAAGTTTAAACCCTTTATCATCCCTAAAAGCTATGACGGTATGAGAAGCAAGCAGGTTCACCAAAACCAGCCAATAATGGATTATTCCGCCGAACTTATTCGACCCTTAGAGGGATAAGTCGTTTCTTTGTAGAATCCATAATCAACAAGAAAAGGCAAACCCGTACGAAAGTCGGGGGCGCAAAGCCATGGGTCTAAAGCCGCAGGGAGACTATGATCGCCAGGCTGCCGTCCAGATAAAGCAGCCTTCCTTGCCCGGAAAAGCTTAGGGAGGGGTTTTTGAATTTGAAAGAAGAAACAATTGTGCAAAAACTAAAAAACGGTGATATGCAAATTTTACGGCTGGTCTACGAGCTTTTCTATAAATCAGTCTATCAGGCAGCTTTTTTTATCACCAGCGACCCAAGCCTGGCTGAAGACGCCGTCCATGAAGTCTTTTTGAAACTTCCAAGCAGAATCGAACAGCTTGAAGACCCCTCAAAACTGGAAGCCTGGCTATGCCGTATGGCTTCCAACACGGCCAGGGATATCATCCGCCGCCACTCCAGGAGCGATCTTTTCGCCGGGGCCAGGGATGTTTGCCCTGACAATCAGGCGGGCTCCCCGGAAACAACCCTACTGGCTAATGAAGATAAGACAACGATCAAACAGTATATCGAGCGCCTTCAACCAGAATATAAAATAGTTATTTATTTAAAATATTATCAGGACCTGAAAATTGAAGAAATAAGTAAAATCCTCGGTATACCGCTAGGTACCGTTAAATCCCGCCTGATTAGAGCAAGGGAGGAATTAAGGAAAATAATAGAGACGGAAAATCTTAATCGCCAAAATATAAGCGGTTTACCAGACCGGAAAGGGGTGAAGTAGCATGAAGCAGCCTTCCGGCATTGAATTGGAAAAACTAATTCAAGACAGCGTACGGGAAATGGTTGAATCGGCTGCTCCTCCCCCGCTGGAAGAATCCTGGACGCATTTTGAAAAAAAGCTGCAAGAGCAGCAGTCCGATATCGTAAAGCATCCCGCAGGAAAAAGTAAAAATCTATTGCCTATGCGCCTGGCCATAGCGGCAGGTATTATGCTGCTATTAGCCGGAACCCTTTCCGTCTCTTTCCCAACAAAAGCCAGGGCGTTAGGCGTAAAAATAGTGAATATTGTTGAGACCCTGCTCAGCGGCACCCAGATGAATGTCCGGACTGAATACAAACATAATGAACCCGGCCAGACCCCGCCCGGTGAGGGAATCAGGGAGGTTGATATCGGACAGGAAATAGCCGTTTCAATAGATGAAGCAAGGTTGACTTCTCCTTACCCCCTGGCGATTCCTGAATATTTGCCTCCCGGCTTTATACTTGATACGGTCAAATTTCAGGAAATGGTAAAACCAATTGCAAAAGTTACGATGCGTTTTACCGGCTCTGATGCAAGTTACTTCTTGTTTACGCAGGTTAACACACCCGGCGAATACGCGCAAGGATACGGCTACGACCTGGAAGACACCACCGTAGAAGATTTTATTGCCGGGGAAAACAACGGCAAGCTTGTCACTTTTAAAAATAATTCGATAAAACTTTTTTGGATAAAACAGGGTGTAATCTATACGCTGGAAGGAGCTATCCCGAAAGAAGATGCCATGAAAATAATCGAATCCATGTAAAAGGGCGCCTAACGCGTCCTTATTTAATTCGCATAAATATATCCGGAATAAGATGACGCCGACTCGTTATAACCATTTTCGGTCAAGCCGTGCACAGCCTTTGCCCTGTAATAATAACTTAGGTCGGGTGGTCTTTGTCGGAGACCGGGGCATGGTAAGTAAAGAAATCTTGGATGAGTTGGACCGGAGCCACATTGAATATATTGTCGGCATGCGCATGCGCAAAGCCAAAGAAGTCGACGAGGTACTTAAAACAGGCGGCAAATACAAAGTTGTACGGGATAAACTTAGAGTTAAAGAAGTCTGGTGCGATGCCAATCGCTATATTATCTGTTACAACCCTCTACAGGCTGAGTACGACAAAAAAGCCCGGGAGGAAATGGTAGCAAAGCTGGAAAGCCAGATTAAAAGCTATGGGGTCAAGTCACTGGTCGGCAATAGCGGTT
>NZ_QFGB01000048.1:0-33270 GCF_004369245.1 Pelotomaculum sp. FP
GCTTCTTTAACAAGCTGCTCTTTGAAATCCTGAGGATATCTTTTACGTTTCATCCATACCCCTCCGTTAATATTAGTTTATATTAATAAGGGGGTATGGCTCAAACTCAATTAAGGGGCTTAATAGATATGACGACAGCTTGAAGCAAGTTACGTTGTCCAAGGTGAAAGAAGTGCTTGGGACTCCGCAAAATACTCATCATTATGACACTGAAGATATGCTGGTCTATGAGGTTGGCGAAAAATACCAATTGTTATTCCTATTTCCTAAAGCCACTCAGCAAAATGCCGACCCGCAGATAAACCACTATAATGTTTTTTACCCGCAAGGCACAGTTAACTCAATGGCAGATGACCCGGGAATAAAATATTAGAATCGACGCAATGTCCAAAGCAGGTTTAAGACAAGCCACTATGACGCTGGAGTAGACTGGTGGCTTTCCAATCCGCAAAGCCGGTGAAAGGCTGTTCATAGAGCCGACTTTTTTCCCCTTCGTGAGAATCCTTTAGGACAGGCGGTAAAAACCTTTAAAGAATCGACTCTCGACTTATAGGCCTTGTTAGTTGGAAGAGTGCATGCCGGCCCATGTTTTGGGACGGGTAGCCTGTAACGGAGACCCCAAGGGGGCAGTGGGACAAGGAACCTGTCCCCTTGTCCCACTGCGGGTGAACGGAACGGAAGGGTATGTGGAAATACTGTAATTGAGAAATGGGCGGTATGAGTGGATGTTGTAAGCTATAATGCTATTCGCTAAACTCACGCATTTCCAAGTAGGGGAATATTTTGTCTGAAAGAAGCAACAACACAATCCCCACAGCCGTATTGGCGGCAAGCACGGCTATTTCTGCAAACCATTCACTATGGGTGAACCAAAAAGCCAGACCCCCGGCAATTAGAGCCGGAATGCCTATAATTAAGATTTCCAGAAACAACATTAAAGGATAAAAAAGCTTCCGGTCTAAAGAGGAAGGCAGCAGGACATGAGTTAAAGCAATAATATTGGATTGTTCGAAGAATAAGGATGTAACCAGGAAGGACATTAAAACCGCGGGCATGAATATCCCGGTATCCTTGGTATGCAAAAATACGATCATGGCATAACTTAAGTTCAGCAGAAACATGTTCAAGCCGAAACGTAAGTTTGGCAAGGTATTAATGGCCAACGCTTTCCGAAAAAATGTCCCAGGCAAAGTATATAAGTACGGGAGAGCAAGTTCTTCGCTTAAAGGGCCGGAAAAACTGCGAAAGAACAAAAAGTAGGCAAGAATTCCGTTTTGCGCGTAGAGAAGACCGTGGTCTCCCGCTTGACCATTGTGCATGGCAATAAAACCGGTAACCAGACCTGTTATCACGGATAACGGAGCCAGGTATCCCATATATTCGTTGATGCCGGTTCGCCGGTACTTGACTACTTGATTAAACATGAACGCCCGGCTTCCCGGAAAGCGTCGCTCTACCGTGACACGTTTTCTGTTCAGAAAACGTGTCCATAAACCGGCTATGGCGCTGGAGGATTGGGTTTGGGTGAATATCCCCTGCGTCTTGCCGCTGCGTTTGGCGGCATGAATCGTCTCCATCCTCTCGGCAAGTTCTAGTACATCCTCATAGTAATCCCTGGCCAGGGCATAGACCAAACAATTAGCAGCCAGGACGGTTAACGCCACGAGGAAAATAGCCGTATAAACAGCCGGAGCCGCGCCGAAAAAAGCCGCCCGGGCAAGCTGCAGAATCCAGCCGGACAAGGGAAAGTTAAGAATTCCCGGCGCTTGATAACCAAGAAGAACATTGAGACTGAATATATTTCCTTGTGTGTATTTCAACCAGCTGAAGAGTAACCAGACGATGGAAATAAGCAAAATACCCCGGATCCAGCGCTCTTTTCCATAGCGGACCGAAACAAGAAATATCAAAAAAGAAACCGGGGTGATAAGCAATCCCAAAGATACTATCGATAGGTATACCAGGAGAATTCCCTCAATGTTTAAGCCCATATTAAACATGGTTGGAGTAAGAATGAGGGCTGGAATGCAGGTCTTGGCCATGTCTGAAGGAATTTTCTTGATCAGACTCCATAAAAGGATATGGTTGGGCGCAAGCGGGGACGGAAAGAGGAGATTGACATCTCCCATTTGAAAAGAATATGACAATTTTCTTAAAGCAGAAAAAAAAGATGAAAACATAATAAATCCGGTAAACAGCGCATAGACGGCAAGAATAATATGCGCGGTATCGCCTGTCACAGCAAAGGCGCGTTGGCCGCTGTTCTTGATTGCCGGGAACATGATCAGAAAAATCCAGGCGGCAAACAGAAAGTAGCTCACGAGCTTTTTGGGACTGCGGCGAATTTCCAGTATATAGTTTTTGAGTTTAAGCAGGTCATAGCGCAGAAGAATGGTGTAATCATGCATCAGCGGTTACCTCCAGGAACACCTCCTCCAGAGAGGCTTTCTCTTCTCCCAGACGCGATCTGAGTTCCTCAAGACTTCCATCGGCAATGATCTTGCCCTTTTTCAAAACAATGATGCGGCTGCAAATGTTTTCAATGGGGTCTAACAGGTGAGTGCTGATAAAAAGGGTTCGCCCCTCGTCTTTTAGCTCTCGAATCAAATCTTTGAGGTTCTTAATGGCTTTCGGGTCAAGCCCGACCATGGGCTCGTCCAAAAATAAAACCCGGGCATCGGAAATAATCCCGCAGCAAAGGGAAAGCTTTTGGCGCATTCCCTTGGAAAGCGCTTTGACAAATTCATCGCGTTGCTCCCAGATTTCAAATAGCCGCAGCAATTGTTCCGCTTTTGCTTCCCAGCGCGCTACTTCATAAGCGTCGGTGATAAAACGCAAGTGTTCCCATACCGTCAGCATATTGTAAAGCTGGGGTACTTCGGGTACATACGCTGAAATCTTGCGGGCTTGCCGGGAGCCCCGCGGTTTCCCTGCTATTAAAATATCCCCGCCGGTAGGTCTGAGCAAGCCGACAATGCATTTGATCAAGGTGCTTTTTCCTGCGCCATTGGGGCCGAGAAGCCCTACAGTTTCTCCTTTAATGAGGTTAAAATTTAAATTGTCCACCGCTGTTTTCTTGCCGAATTTTTTAGTAAGATGCCGAATTTCCAGGATAGAGCCAATTTTCATTAAAAAAACCTGCCTTGGAATCTTAATTGTTTCTTATGTTGGTACGTTCTATATACTTAATTATATAACGAAATATATTTGAAAGGAGCACAAAATGAGGTTCATCCATAAAACAAATGGTAAACGGGCAGTATGCAGGATGATATTCAAAACAAAATTCATCCAGGTGTATCACGTCCTTTATATCCCCGTTTGGCGCCCGTGGCCTGGTGATGTTGGTATCGACAGTTCGTTAGCCATGAAAACAACTTGCAAGAATAAGCCAAATCTCTATGTGGCCTCTGGCTAATATACGTGCTGGTGGTGGGTCTGCTGACTACTATAAATAAATGAATGGGCTTTAATAAAAAAATTACTTGTTTTTGTCACAAAACAGCTCCTTGATAAGTTTATTTATTAGGGCTTTATTTACGGGCTCCAGATTAAAGGGCAAAAAAAATTGTCCGGCCGTTGAAATAAGACTGCGTTTTATTCGTCTAAACTATTAGATTTGGTAATTTTCAATGAAAGGGGAAGTATTTTTTGCATCTCAATTTGCAGTGGCTACGGAAAGTTTCAGGGAAAAAGATGCTTGCCGGGGTGCTGATCCTCGGCGTTATTGTGTCAATGGCTGCGCTAAACCTGGCAAGGAGCAAAAAACAGGCCGGCATCCCGGTCAAAGTCGCCAAAGCAGAGATCAAGCCCATCCAGGATAATGTTTTTGCTTCCGGAAGGGTGAGGTTAACCCAAAAACAAGAGTTATACAATTATACCTCTACCACCGTCAGAGAGCTCTTCGTATCTCCCGGTGACCAGGTGCAAAAAGGACAGGTCCTGGGCCTGCTTGACCCTGTCGACCTGGAGGATAAGCTAAATGAGGCCAGAGTGAATTTTAATGTCCAGGAGTCCAACTTAAACAAAGCAATCTATCCACGGGATGAAGAAGTGGCCCAGGAAAGAGCCAGTTATCAGAGGGCGGAGGCCGATTACCGCAATGCCCAGAAAGAATATGAGCGTACAAAGGTTTTGTTCGAGCAGGGAGCAGTCAGCGCCAAAGATCTTGACGATGCTGAGTTGGAGAAGACTGTCAAAGAAGCAGAGTATAAGAGGGCTGGAGAAGGGCTAACCATGAAGGAAACCGGCCCCACCGGTCACGAACGCGAATCCCTGCAGGCACAGGTGGAACAAGCCATGCTGCAGGTGGAACAGGCTGAAAAGAACCTTAACAGGACGGTACTGCGGGCGGAAATGGACGGTGTGGTAACAGCTGTTGAGGTGATGGCGGGCGACTTCGTTCAAATGGGGACCCTGTTAATGACCATCGGCGATGCCGGGCAGCTTGAAGTTACTGCCGGGGTGAGCGAGGCCGACAGTGGCAGGCTAATGCCTGGGCAGAAGGTGGCGATCACTGCCGCTGCTCAGCCCAACCGGGAATACACCGGAATTGTCCAGAGTGTTTCACCCGCCGCGGTAGCGGCGAAAACCGCGGAAAATGGCAGCCAGATTGAAGTGCCGGTGATTGTAAAAATGGAAGGTGACATAGAAGGATTACGCCCCGGTTACACGGTTGATCTGAGTATTAATGTGGTAGACAAGGAGAATGCCCTGGTGGTGCCGTACGAAGCCGTTATGGAAAAAGAGGGATTAAAGCAAGTTTTTGTGATTGAAAACCAGGTGGCAAGGTTAAAGGATATTGCCACCGGGGTCGACACCGCATTATTTACAGAAATATTATCAGGCCTGTCAGAAGGTGATACAGTTGTTGTCAGCCCCGTAGGGACACTGATGGACGGAATGCGGGTAAATGAAATAACAAATCAGCCCCCGTCCAATGAGGGAGCAACAACGATATGATCAGGGTAGCAAACCTCAGTAAAGTGTACCGGGCGGGTGAGCATCCGGTAGTTGCCCTGTCTGATGTTAACCTGGAAGTGAAGCCGGGTGAGTTCGTAGCCATAATGGGACCATCCGGGTCCGGCAAATCCACCTTGATGAACCTGCTGGGCTGCCTGGATATTCCCACGTCAGGTTCCTACCGTCTGGACGGAATAGAGGTCAGTGGTATAAGTGATACCGGACTGTCACGCATCCGCAACACCAAGATCGGCTTTGTTTTCCAGGCCTTCAACCTGTTACCCCGGATGAGCGCCATACGCAATGTCGAGCTGCCGATGATTTACGCCGGGGTTGCGCCCCGCGAAAGAGTCAGGCGGGCCGCGCAGGCGCTTGCCAGAGTGGGCCTTGCGGAGAGGATGAACCACCGTCCCAGTGAACTTTCCGGCGGCCAGATCCAGAGGGTGGCGCTTGCCCGTGCCCTGGTCAACAACCCCGCTGTAATTCTGGCGGACGAACCAACGGGAAATCTGGACACCCGTGCGGGTGAGGAGGTAATGGCCATTTTCCAGGAACTGAACCGCAGCGGGGCTACCATCGTCCTGGTCACGCATGAGCGGGAGATTGCCCTGCATACCTCCAGGATTGTATTCTTCAGGGACGGGCACCTGGTGGGCGACGAACCTGTTGCCGACCCGTTGGAATCCAGGGAATATGTCGATATAGCAATAACGGCGGGGCAGTCCGGCAGTTGTGCCCAAAACGGGGAGGCTGATGTGCAATGAACCTTTTGGAGAGCATCAGATTGGCCCTGGAGGGGATCATGGTCAGTAAGCTGCGCTCATTTTTGACCACCCTTGGCATCGTGATCGGCATTGCTGCCGTAATTGCGGTGGTTGCCATCGGCCAGGGCGGCAGGGCGGTATTGATGTCGGAGATGGAGAAGATAGGCACCAATATATTCGCCATCTACGTGGACTGGCGGAGCAGCAAGCAGGTCACGGGGCGGGAGTTCGATTTAAGTGATATAGAGGTGATTAAGGATAAGGTGCCTGATGTTACCCACCTTTCCCCCCGGAATCAAAGCATGGCTGACGCAAGGGGCCCTAAGGATATAAAATATGCCCGGATCACAGGCGTTTCTTCTGATTATCCCTATATCCGGAAGTTTGATATGAAGGAAGGCCATTTTTTCACGGAGGCAGATGACGCAGGCAAGCGACGGGTGGCTGTAATCGATGAAGAACTGGCCGGACAGATTTTCGGCAGGGTGCAGGCGCTGGGCAGCAGGGTTACTGTTGGCAGCACCCCTTTCCTGGTGGTGGGGGTGGTGGCAAAGGGGGAATCCGCTCTGGGGTTTAGTGAAACTCCCAGTATATATATACCCATTGGGGTCTGGCAGGGCATGTTCAACACCCGGGTACAGATGCTGGAGGGCAGCGCAGGCTCAAAGGAAAAGGTGGACGAGGCCATGGGCCAGGCCGTGCAGGTACTGGAGCGGCGGCACCGGATGCCCGGCAAGTATGCCAGTGAGAGCATGGAACAACAGATGCAGGCGGCCAACAAGATAACCGGTGTCCTCACCCTGATTATCGGAGCTATCGCTGGGATATCCCTCTTTGTGGGCGGGATTGGTGTGATGAATATTATGCTGGTGTCGGTGACCGAGCGGACCAGGGAGATTGGCCTGCGCATGGCCCTGGGCGCCAGGCGCAGGGATATTCTGGTCCAGTTCCTGATCGAAGCGGTGGTTCTTTGCCTTTTGGGCGGCATTACCGGCATGGCTTTGGGTACCGGTGGAGCTTACCTGATTGCCAAGTTGGCCAAGTGGCCGCCCCTGGTATCCTGGTGGACGGCGCTATTGGCTTTTGCGTTCTCTGCTGCTATCGGTGTGGTGTTCGGAATTTTGCCCGCCAACAAGGCGGCTAAGTTGAATCCCATCGAGGCGCTGAGAAGGGAATAACTATTTTCTGAGATGAGGTAAACCGAATATGCTCATATGATTATAAGAACCGAACATGATCCGCTGATGCAAGACCACAGTTTGCCGGGTGCACGAATTTATTGTTTTGATATTGCACTGAAAATGAAAATGATGTACAATATGTCTCGTCTTGATCGGTTCTAATCGTTTCTCCGCCAAAAGCTATGACATTTAAGGGGTTATCGGCTTTGAACAGCGATAACCCCTTTGCTTTTTAATATGGTCATTAATTAATGTTACATAGGAAAGGGAAAAATGAAAATGGGTATGCTATAAGTATATCTAAAAAAGCCGGTTCTAATCAGCGAAGCTAATTGGCGGATACTACTGGCTAACACCGGGCCAGCAGTAAGTTGTTGTGCAATTATAAATGAGCATAATTAAAATTCAATTACAGACAAAAGGGGAAGAAAAAAGATTGGCTGCATTTAATGAGTTTGGTTTGACCGGACCGGTGATCCGGTCCATTAATAATATGGGTTTCGAAGAAGCGACCCCCATCCAGGAGAGGGCTATCCCCGTGGCTCTAAGCGGGCAGGACCTGATTGGTCAGGCTCACACCGGGACCGGTAAAACGGCAGCCTTTGGTATACCTATGGTTGAGTTCTTCGATGTCGACCATGAGCAAATCCAGGGTGTTGTTTTAACCCCCACCCGTGAACTGGCCATACAAGTGGCCGAGGAATTAAATAAACTCGGGCAGTTTAAGGATATCCGCGCGCTGCCGATCTACGGCGGTCAGGATATCACCCGCCAGATCAGGGCACTCAAGAACAGGCCCCACATTATCGTGGCCACACCTGGCCGTTTGATGGATCACATGAGGAGGAAGACAGTCCGTTTAAACCAGGTCAGGATAGTGGTTTTGGACGAGGCGGATGAGATGCTCAATATGGGCTTTGTCGAGGATATCGAGACCATCCTCACAGAAGTGCCTGAGGAGCGCCAGACCTTGCTTTTTTCTGCAACCATGCCCGGTCCGATCCAGGCGCTGGCCCGGCGGTTCCTGCGGAGCCCTGAAGTGATCAGGATAGAAGGTAGGCAGGTTACCGTTGCAAACACCGAGCAAAGCTATATTGAAGTCGAAGAGAGACAAAAGTTTGATGTTTTCTGTCGCCTCCTGGACATCCAGTCTCCCGACCGTTCCATTGTCTTCGGCCGCACCAAGCGCCGGGTGGATGAACTTTTTGAGGCTCTAACCAAACGCGGCTATTCAGCCGAAGCGCTCCACGGTGATCTGGCCCAGTCCAAGCGGGACCTGGTGATGAGGCGGTTTAAGGAAGGGACTATTGAGGTGCTGGTGGCCACTGATGTTGCTGCCAGAGGTCTGGATATCAGCGATGTGACTCACATCTATAACTTTGACGTCCCCCAGGACCCGGAAAGTTATGTCCACCGTATCGGCCGTACCGGCCGCGCCGGTAAAGCAGGTGTGGCCATTACTTTTGTCACGCCGAGGGAGATTTATCAACTAAGAGTCATTGAGAACATGACCAGAAAGAAAATAGCGCGCATGCCTGTTCCAACGATTAAAGAGGTCATTGAAGGACAACAGCGCCTGGCGGTGGATCAGCTGCTGCAGGCTGTGGAAAATGGGGGTGTGGGCAACTACAAGAGCCTGGCCGAGGGCCTGCTGGAGGATAATGACGCGGTCACCCTTCTTTCAGCGGCATTAAAGGTGCTGACCAAAGAAACCGACCGCACCCCTGTCACCCTGACCGAGGAGCGGCCGCTCAGGATGAGGCAGGATAAATACCTGTCCCCCGGGAAGAGAGGGTACTCCAGAAATGCAAGCGGTAAAAAAGGTCCTGCCCGAAATAGCAGGCATTCCTCGCCGAGAGGGAAAAGCAGGTTTGGCAGCCGTTCTTACTAGATCTATAAGCTGCTAGAATCTCGATAGAGATGCTTCTAGCTGATAACTTGAGCTGAAAGGTTCCCTTAAAAACGCAAGTCTAATTAAAAATAAGCTTCCAGAACCCAAAAAAATGTGGGTGTGAATTCATTCGCCACATGGCCCCAAAGAAATACAGTATGCGAGTTTAGTAGAACCCCCTTAAGCTGCTGTGAAGACAAAGGAGTTATCATCATTTAAACGATAACTCCTTTGATTTTTTGTCTTTTGCTATAGTCTGAACAGAATAATGGTAAATGTTAATAATTCATATATAATTACTATATGTGCAAGATGAAGATGACCAGCTGAAAGTTGAAGGAATTTAACCGCTTTTGGATAGTTACTGGGAACACTCTGCCTATCTCAGGAGCGTATGGCCGAGCTTTTTGGTGTTGAAGTTAACACCATCAATTATCACCTTAAGCAGGTAGCAATGGAGCTTCTACAAACCCTAAAGGCGGAGAAGTTGAAGGTCGAGCACTGGCGGGAGAAGGAGGCCACTCGCGACGCCGTTCGCATCACAATTCAAGACTTTCTCTGGAGCGAAGAAACTGGACTGCCGGTGGAAAGCTTTAGTGAAGATGATGTTAACGAAAAAACGGAAGCTGTTTATCACCATGTTTTCAGAGTTTATCCTACACTACCGTCTCCTTATTTTGCAACTGCCTCGTAGTAATTAAACATCCATTGGCGCTTGGGTTATGTAACGGTCAAGGCTGAGGGTGGTATGGAATGTTAACAGCGGGGGGGGTTGAACGGGAACAATGAAACCGCTGAATATTTAATAGCATTCTAACTGGGATTAAATTAATTGGGAGAAAGATCGATTTTGACGAAGTCCCGTTTGTATTTTAGAAATGATCATAGTCTATCAAGTGTTTTGTAAAATTGAAAGGCCTTGTTTTGCCATTTTTCAGAAATGGTTGGGGAGAGTTAAAGCCCAGGCTTTTATGTCTGATAATATTAAATATTGTCGAAAAGTTCTTGAATGACCCCAAAAGGGAATTAATGATGTTTAAAGAATTTAATTTAAACAATGGAAAAATATTAATTTCAAGGACTAAAATTGTTGATTGCAATGACGGTTTAGGCTATTCATGTGGAATTTGCATACTAATCTTCAGGAGGTTGATTCAATGGTTAGCGAATGTACGGAAGAAAGCAATAGGGTGAAAGCTATCCCTTCGTTGCCGGATAGTTTTAAGTGTAGGCCGTGGCTCAAACTGACACGGGATCGTATTATTAAGTCGGCTTTAGTAGAGGTAAGTATACCTGTTGACGGATTCTTTAACAACGCATGCGTATCTCCCCAGGACCCTTCAAACGGCAATATTTCAATCTTTATGATTTATTATCCAGAGTTGTACATGCTTGATTACAGTTTGCAGAAAAAAAGAAGTCTTAAGATACCTGATGGAATATCTGTCGGTTTAATGTCTGCATATTCGACATCCGGAGTATTTTTTATAAACAATGTGATCCGTGAACCGGGTCCTTTGGTTCAAGTGGATTTCAATACGGGGAGTTTTGTAAATGTTAAAACTCCCTCGGATAATATTTTGGGGGTTTGGACGCAAAATGGCAAGGTGTGGATTAGTACCCTGGAAAACTATATATATTGCGCTGATGTAGCTGATATTAACAACTGGAACAAGTGTTTTCAGACGGTTAACACCCTTGCTGCAGTTACATGGAATGGTGATAACGATAATCCTCAATACTATTATATTACCTATAATAAGCAGGGAACGCTTTACCGGGCTAATGTTGAAACCCCACAAGATACTACCATAATTTATGAGACTGGATTTAATTATTATGATAAAGCTTATGCTACTCCTGACGGCGCATTATGGATAAAAAAAGATGGAAAGTTGTTATTGCTTGACGGACCTGACGGCACGCCGACAGGTGAAATAAAGTGGTATGATCCTTTCAGTGTCAATCCATCAGGAAATGATGAGGTGCCGGCCTATGAAGATAGGATTGCTCTTCCGCTAACTGCGACAAATATATTATTTCAGTTTCATGAGAGCGCCGGGAAATTTTTTTACAGGAGACTGGGCATAGGGGTACTTGACCAACCGTCCTTGCCGTTCCCGTCATATACGGGTGATGAGTTGTCGGCTTACAATATCATAAGTAAACAATTGATTGAAGGCTATGGTAATCCTGCCCCATCAGAAGTTTATGACATACGCGCAAGGTACCCAAATACTTCTGCCGCGCAGGCAGCAGCCTATCTTAGCGCGGTTATGGAAGTTGCAATGCCTGAAGGGTTTAATCAAGCAGCCTGGGATGCTGTTCAGGATGAGATATGGTTTGAGCTATATAACCTTGTGAGCAATATAAGCCTGTGGCAAGGTATGACAGACCTTAGCGATCTTAGAGACGGAGTAAGCCAGCATGCTTTAAACTATGTCAGCAACTATTTGCAGATTCCCAACACGGCCACCCCAATTCAAAAGCAGGCGGGCCTGGTAAACGGGTTAACCATAGCAGGCGCAGTTTTCGGAGAGGTGGGCTCTGTGGCTACGGGTGTAGCCGCCGTGCTAAGCGCTGTCGCCTTGCCGGCAGGTGTAATTGCCGCAGCAGCCGGTGGTGTGGGAATTTTACTGTCTCTCTTTGCGTCAATAGAACAAGGCTGGGATGTGAAAATAAATGACCAGCACTTTACCATTTCCATTGTATATGCTGATTTAGAGAAGACTTTAGGTCCTGTTTTTGCGTCTACACTTGACCTGATCAGTAAGTATCAATACCAGTCCACGTCTGAACTGGGAGCGCTTGCTTTAAGCGGTATGCTTACACGTTCCGGTGTGTGGGATGTAAGTCAAATTATTAAAGATGGCGACAATAGTGATCCCAATGCTCCCGTACCAGACAATATGATGGGATATTATAATAAATGTTGTATTGCGTACTTACAGGCTTTTATGCCTAAAATAGCTTGGATAGGTTTGGATCATAATGATAATATTTTCGCAGACACTTATTGGTATGGCAGATCTTTTGATTTGGTGTCACCTAATGGAGTTGAATACCAATGGTGTGCTTTGCTGCAGCAGGCAGATGATAATGATAAACTGCTGGGACAAAATATCGAGCCTCTGGTATTTGACGACCTTAAAATCCCGCCGGAGGAGATTTTCTTTGGACTCAATGGCTGGAATATGCCAAGACTTATTTAATATGACCTCTAGTGGATGAAAGAACGGTTCCTACTTATATTCTTTTATTAATTATCCTCCATATGGAGGACTTCTCTTTTTTTTATGGTATGCCGAAAGGGTTATAGTTTTGTTTTCGAGCTTAAGAACCGGCCTTTTACAATAACGCTCCCAGGGTGGTACAGGAAAGCGCGTACCACCTATAATTCTTTTCTGTTTTCCTGAACATATTCTTTACTCCCTGTGTTAAGGCCGATTAAACATTTTAAACTGCCCCAAGATGTATTGAAGGCCGTGGTTGAGTTGGCAACCCGGTAATTCATAACGTCTTCTAAGAATTCCTGGCCTTGTTCGGAAAGGGTTAGATATACCAATCTTCGATCATCGTTGTCCCGCCATCGATGGACCATCTGCCCTTCCACCAGACCGTCCACGAGTCCCGTCAGAGTGCCCGGTGACAGGCAGAGCTGTCTCTGGAGTTTCCCCATGCTAATGGGTTTGTTCCTTCCTTCTCAAAAATTAACGGCAAAATCTTTTGATCTTTTTTGTACAAGGATGAACTTTACTGTGGTAAACTGATATTATAGTCCATAGTATTTACCAGTATTTATTTAATCAAAATCTAGTGTTTTTATCCTGAAAATATACAAGTGATAAAAAAGCACAATTTTAAGTCATCTGCAAGTAATGAGCAATTAATTTCTGTCGATTAGCGATGATTTAATAGATTGCGGGGTGATTTGATGCTTACCATACAGGTTTGTGTCGGTAGTTCCTGTTTTCTGCGCGGTTCAAAAAAAGTTATAGCAGAAATAGAGCAGTTAATTAAACATTATAAGCTTGAAGACCTGGTTACACTCAAGGGTAATTTCTGTTTGGAACGCTGCAATGAAGGCTCTACCGTAATGATTGGTGATAAGATTTTCACAGGGGTATCAACCGATAATGTTACCGAACTATTTGAAAAGGAAGTTTTTGCAGTATTATACGGGGTGGAGAAAACATGAACTTAATTAAAACTAACGACGCCAAGTGCCGTGACTGTTACAAATGTGTGCGTCACTGCCCGGTTAAGGCTATTTCCATTAAAAGCAATCAGGATGAATCCCAGGTACATGTCAAGGTTTTAGATGAAAGCTGCATCCATGACGGCCTGTGTACATCAATTTGTCCGCAAAAGGCCAAGGTTGTCGTAAGCTTACTTGAGAAAGTCAAGGAACTGCTGAACAGCGAGTCCGGCATGGTCGTTGCCAGTGTCGCTCCTTCCTTTCCATCTGCCATACCGCTGGATGACCCCGGCCTTTTTCCTTCACTGCTCAGACGCCTGGGGTTTTCCTATGTCGGGCAAACAGCTGTCGGAGCCGAGCTGATTGCGCTTGAGCACCGGCGGTTAAATGCTCCGGGCCCGGTTATCTCCAGTGCCTGCCCTGTCGTGGTAAACCTGGTTGAGCAATACTATCCGCACCTTATTCCATATCTATCCCCGCTGGTATCTCCCATGGTTGCTCACGGGCGGTATCTGAAAACCCGGTTCCCCGGCTGTACTGTGGTTTTCATCGGGCCGTGCATTGCTAAAATAGGGGAAGCAATGTCTGAGGAAGTCAGGGATGCGGTTGATTACGTCCTGGGCTTTAATGAGGTATGGGACTGGATCAAAGAGGAAAACGTTGATTTGAAAGAAATCCCAAAAGCAGGTTTCGACGGGTATACACCCGGTCCCGCCCGCTTGTTTCCCGTTGAGGGCGGGCAGCTCCTGGCCAGCTACATGAGCACCGACATTATAGATAGAGGCGTTCAGGCTGTGTCCGGTCTGGACAACTGCACTACTCTTTTTAAAAATTTTACCCCCGCGACAATAGAACAAAGGCCTGGTTTTACTGAGCTTCTGGCCTGCAGCGGGGGCTGCCTGGGCGGTCCCTGTGCGGCTTCTGCCGACGATATTTATTTGAAAAGAATAAAACTGATGGACTACTACAGCTATAACGTGCAGTGGGAACAGCCACTAAACCAGAGGATGGAAAAACTTTCCATGCCGGCGGACCTCTTGTACCGGAAATACCGGGACAGAAAAGTGAACCTGCCCGTTCCGGACGAGGGACAAATAAAAGATATTCTGGCCATGTCAGATAAGTTTGAGCCCGGGGATGAATTGAATTGCGGCGCCTGCGGTTTTGACACCTGCCGGGAAAAGGCTATAGCAGTATATCAGGGCAAGGCTGAACCACAGATGTGCATACCTTTTATGAGAAAAAGGGCGGAATCCCTTTCCAATATGGTTTTACACGCCCTTTCCGACGGGGTGATTATTGTTGGTGAGGACCTCACCATCCAGGAGATCAACCCTGCTGCTGAAAAAATATTTGACTGCGCCAGCAGCGTCATTGGTCAGAAACTCGATAAATTGATTGATCCTTCGGAATTCATACGAGTTTTTAAAGAAATGACCATAGTAAAATCTTCAATTTGCTATTTAAGCAACAAAATGGTTACCAGGCAGATCATTTTCCCGCTGGGCAACAGGGCCGTAGGCATATTTACAGACATTACAGCTGAATTGAGGAAACAGAAAGAACTGCAGTTGGTAAAAACCCAAACGATCCAAAGGGCACGGGAGGTAATCAAAAAACAAATGACCGTGGCCCAGGTTATCGCCGGTCTTTTAGGTGAAACCACAGCCGAGACCAAGGTCCAGCTCAATCAGTTAATTAACCTCATGAAAGAAGACGGCGTTGAGGAAAAGGAAAGGAAGGAGTAACAAGTGTCCTTCTATCTGGATATAGGGTACTCCCAGTTGAATAAAAAAGGGGAGGAGCTCTGCGGGGATTCCGTTGAGACACTCCGCTCGGATGATGTAACGGTTATTGTACTTGCCGACGGCCTGGGAAGCGGTGTGAAAGCCAATATTCTTTCCAGGATTACGGCAAAAACTGCTGCCACGATGCTGAAGATGGGGTGCAGTGTAGATGAGGTTTTGGAAACAATTGCTGTAACCCTGCCGATGTGCAAGGTGAGGAAACTGGCCTATAGCACCTTTTCAATCCTGCAGATCGACAATAACGGGCAGGCTTACCTGGCTGAGTTTGACAACCCGCACGCTTACTTGGGAAAGAAAGGTTCTCTTTACTACCTTAACAGAGACCGGCGCAGGATAGGTGATAAAGAAATAGCTGAAGCCCGCTTTAAGCTGGAGGAAGGCAATTGGCTGGTCCTGATCAGCGACGGCGTGCTCCACGCCGGCCTGGGGGGGGTGTTGAACCTCGGTTGGGGCGAACTGGAGGTCGGCAAGCACATTAAGGACCTGGCCGCGAAGGGTTATGACGCGGCTGATTTGGCCCTTGAGGTTATAAAAAAGTGCAATGAGCTCTATGGGGGCAAACCGGGTGACGACGTAAGCGTGGTGGCTGTCAAGTATCGAAAATTGCGCACTGTTACAGCGCTTGTCGGTCCTCCGCGCAATCCTGCCGATGATCGCAAAGCGATTGCGAAGCTTCTGGCAGCAGGTGGTAAAAAGGTGGTATGCGGCGGGACCACCAGTAAGATAGTCAGCCGTATAACGGGTAAAAAAGTGGAGGTCAACCTGGCCGGCAGCTCGGAAGAAGTGCCTCCCACCGGTTTCATGCAAGGGATAGATCTGGTTACCGAGGGCGCCATCACACTTTATTGTGCGTTGCAATTGTTAAAGAAAGGGGTCAAGTTAAGAGATGTAAATCAGGCCCTGGACGGCGCCAGTCAGCTGGTCTCCGAATTTTTGCAGGCTGATGAAGTGCATTTCATTGTCGGACTGGCAGTAAACCAGGCCATGCATTATCCAGGCTTTCCTCTGTCCTGTGTTATGAAAAACCAGACGGTCAGAGATGTGGCCGAAATGCTGTTGAGTATTGGTAAAAAAGTCACCATAGAGTATTTTTAAAACACATATAGAAAAAAGAGCATTGATTAAAAGATTTTTTTGTAGTTTGGGGGTTAGACTTTGTTTGTACGTGATTATATGTTGGCGGCGCCTATTACAATCGGCATGGACAGCTCTGTTGCCGAAGCGCTGGAGATTATGGAAACAAAAAAAATTAGACAGTTGCCTGTTGTCTCCGGGGACAAGCTGGTTGGCATGGTGACAGAAAAGCAAATTCTAAAAGTTTCTCCGTCACCGGTCAGTTCGCTTAATGTTTTTGAAACCAGGTATTTTCTTGAAAAATTAAAGGTATCAGAGATTATGTCCGGGTTTCCCCTTGCTTTGACGCCGGACACGACTATTGAGGAAGCCGCCGTGTACTTAAGGGAGCACAAACTTGGGAGCGTTCCGGTGTTGGATGGGGACCGTTTGGCGGGCATTATCTCTATTACCAATATCTTTGACGCCATGGTCAAGTGCCGGGAATACGACCTGACGGGTACCATCCTGATTATAGAGACCATGGACCGGCCGGGCCTGCTGGCAGATGTCCACCAACTGCTCAGCAGCGCCGGGGTGCGGGTCAAAGAAACCATATATCACGTCAAAGAAAATAAGCAGGCTAAAATTAAATTAAGGCTGGCCACGTCTGTCGGCCGGCAGTTGGTGGAAGGTCTGGAAAATATGGGCCTAACCGTAACCGCTGATTAAGAAATTACTGCAGACAGCCTGCTTATTGCGGCCTGCTCAGCTAACCGCCAGGCATTGTGAAGTGGTCAGTTCATTAACGATTTCCAGCACCTTAAACAGGTCGAAGGGCTTGGTGATTAACGTACGGTAGCTGTTGGCAGGTGGGAAGTTTCTTGCATCAGGAATAGAGCCGGACATAATTACCACCGGGATTTCTTGAAACTTTTGATTTTTATGCATGGCCTCCACCACAGCGCGGCCGCTTACCCGGGGCATGCAGAGATCAACAAGCACGATGTCGGGGAGGGGGCCTTTTTCCAGTTGCTGTAATCCGCACAAGCCGTCCTGGCAGGTTCTGACCTCATGTCCCTCTTCACTCATGGCAATCTTAAGTACAAAAGCAATATTAGGTTCATCCTCCATTATCAAAACACGGGCCATAACTGGGTCTACCTCCTTAGATGATAATTAAGTGACTTATTTCATTGTTTGTGTTCTAATGAGGTGTTATACGATTTTGACCTAAGGTCAAATATGTCTTTGGCTCCATCCTATCCGTGTGGAAGGAGGGAATTGAGGGGCTTGGACTTTCGTCATGAATCTAGTATACTACCAAGGTAAAGTGAAGCATGTCGGGATCTGTCATCCCCCGGGAATTTTCTTTGTCTATTTCCAAGGCCTAAAAACAGGTATTTTCAATGTGCGGGGCTCTTTGCAACGCTCTTGTTGTCGTATTGTTGACATGGTAGTGGAGAAAAAATATGAGAAGTGTCGATATGGGGATGGCAATGTCAAAATTTTTTTTATATATTCAGCAGGATAATTTTCGTAAGTAGCCTTGAAGAAAACTGATTTTTATGCTATTCTTTATTTAAGCACCATCCTTACAGTGACTCAGGTTGCACTGTATTGCAAGACGTCGGAGTATTTTCGAGTGTTTGTTGCAAGAAGTAGACCAGTCTATAGGGTAGTGTTTTTTTAGTCTCAAATCAGTGCTTTAGGGATTCCAAAGAAAGGTTATTTGTGTATTTAAGCGCCAAGGAGGATTTAGAGCGTAACCTATCACAGTCGTTCCGTTGATGAGTCAGGTTTGAAGAGCGTCTTCAAAGGATCGGTATTCAGACTGGGAAGCGGGAACAGTAAGCTGTAAGGATGGTTGCTTTACTAAGGGAGAAGGCCTGAGCCTTCTCCTTTTAAATTTAATATGGGATAATCATAAGTAAGGCGGGATAATCATAACTTAGGCGGTGAAAGTTAATATAAACGGGCGTAAGGCATAAGGCGTTGGGCGTATAGAAAGGTGTATTCCTTGTGGACTCTACAACCGTGAATTTTTCAAATCAAGGTTATTAAGTAACAAGATAATTTTTCTTTACGTCCTATGCCCTATGCCCTATGCCCTACGACCTCTTTGGGGGGGTAGAGTTTGCCTCGATTTAATCATATCTGGCTTATACTGATATTACTGGCTGGGGTCTTCAGCCTCTTATACCTCTGGTTCTCCCTCTTCCCCGGACGCATAAATCCGGAGGTTTTGCAGTACTTCAGCCCGGATCAGGTAGCCCGCGGCCGCCAGTACAACAGGATACCAAACCTGTTGTCTGCCGGCAGCTTCCTGGTACAGGCGGTCTTTCTGATCTGGCTGGTCTTTGGCAGCCGGGCTGTCTCACTGTCCCGGTGGGCTCAACAGGTTGCCGGTGGAAGTTACTGGGGGGGCGTTTTGCTGTTCTTTGTGGTGTTATGGCTGCTGTTGCGCCTGTTAGACCTGCCATTTACTCTTTCCAGCAGTTATTTTTGGCAGCAGCACTGGGGATTTTCCACCCAGAGCCTTGGCTCCTGGTGGTTCGATTACTTGAAGGGAGAGGGGCTGGACCTGGCTCTTTCCGCAGTGGGAGTGGTCTTGCTGTTTCTGGCAATGGGAAGGTGGCCGGGGACTTGGTGGGTCGCCGGAGCTGCGTTTGTCTCAGCCTGGTTGATAGTTCAATCCTTGATCTGGCCGGTGGTGGTATCGCCGCTTTTCAACCGTTTTGTCCCGGCCGGGGACCCGGAGCTGGTAACCATGGTCCAGGAACTGTCGCAAAAAGCCCGGCTGCCGGTGGACCAAGTGCTGATTATGGATGCCAGCCGGCGCACCACCCGTGCCAACGCCTATTTTGCCGGGGTGGGGCAAACCAGGCGTATTGTACTTTACGATACCCTGCTGGCTGATTATCCGCCTGATGAGGTGAAGGCGGTGGTGGCCCACGAGATGGCGCACTGGCGGCTGGGTCATATAACGCGAGGTCTGACCTGGGGTATTCTCGGTACTATCGTACTCTGGGGTGTCCTCTTTTTGACACTGAGAGCGACCCTGCCGCCGTACTTGCGTTATCCGCCGCACACCTGGGCGGTAATACTGTTGTTCTTTTTGCTGGTTGGTTTTGCCGGCAATCCCCTCCAGAATTATTTTTCAAGGGGAATGGAAAAAGAGGCCGACCGCATGGCGGTGGAACTGACCGGCGACCCGGCCGGAGCAGTACACCTGCAGGTGGACCTGGCTGGCAGGAACCTTTCAGACGTGGCCCCGGCGCCATTTGTGGAGTGGTTCAGCTACAGCCACCCACCCGCCATGAAACGAATCAATGATATCCTGCAGTATGACCGGCAGCAGCCTTTGCCTGAATAGAATAGACAATCTGCCAAGCAGTCTTAATGGACTTCTGCTTAGTCATTTTCATAGTACTTTTCTATTGGGTCGGGCGAATTTGTACCTTACATATGGGAAGCGCTTTGTGCATGTTTTCAGGGTAGTTGCTCACGCCGCTATCGCGGCGCCACGTATCATGAAAATACCAGCCGATGTAGGCGCCATTTCAATCGCACACGGCGCGTCAGCGCCGCACTTGGGCATCTAATGCAACTTTTGTGCGAATGAATTTACACCTGCATTTTCAGGAGAGGGAAAATGTAGGCGCAAATTTTTTGTGGCTTGCGATTAAAAAATAATGGTTGATTCATTCGGACCCAAAGAAATACAGATATACCCACGTCCCACGTCCCACGTCTCAAAACGCTTGCATTTAAGCGCGTTTACATGTATAATAATCTACGCCGCAGTGTTGCTTGCGGTTTAGATGAATACATTGGGCGCAAGCGCGGCTAGTTTTTCCGGCTTGGCCCGGCATAAGACGTAGTGCACGGAGAGATGGCCGAGTGGATGAAGGCGCACGCCTGGAGAGCGTGTGGACGGGTAACTGTCTCGTGAGTTCGAATCTCACTCTCTCCGCCATAAATTTACCTTCTTAGTACAGCTGCTGTTTGCTTACAAAACGGCAGGCCTGTCCCCAAACTTTACAGAGTTGGCCGTGCTAGACGGGGAGGTAGCGGTGCCCTGTACCCGCAATCCGCTGCAGCGGGGTTGAATTCCCGCCCCAGGGTTTAGCTTGTGGGGTCCGGCAGCCGTAAGGAGCGTTGAAGATTGGGTCTCGTGCGACGGGGCTTCTTGAACCGTGTCAGGTCCTGACGGAAGCAGCACTAAGGGAAATACCCCGGGTGCCGCGAGAGTGCCTGGTCCGAGCCACCTGCGGGTGTACCGCCCGGAAGCTAATATTCGAAGGCAGGTGCATGGCCTTCATTTATTAACCGCCTCCAACTTGGCAGGCGGTTTTTTAATACCCTAAATTTTCTTCCTGTTCTTCTTCCCGGTGTTTTTTGTTGCGCACGTAAACCGTGGCCGTAGTATTTGGGAGCCTCGTTCTGTAGTGTAGGCTCACTAACCTTAAAGGGAGAGGTGTAGAAGGAGCTAAGCGGTTCACGAATGAAGCTTCCTTGACAACACACCTCCTTGGTTTTAGCTTAGCCGGGCTTAAACATAATTATTACATAACAGGGAAATATGGTTTGAGCGACGAAGTATATAGGCAGAATAAATACAATGGGAGGCATATGTCTCGTCATCTGCCTCGCTTGTTTCAAGGATATCGCTCGAAAAGGCTTGACTTGCGGGCTTGGGGCAAAAAATAGCCGTAGGTCGTAAGGCGTAAGGCGTAAAAAATAATAGCAGGGGCTCATCCCCCTACCTTTTTTAATAACCTTACACCCTACGCCTGACCCAGATACAAGTCAGTATAAGCCTACGCCCTACGACTGACCGGTAAGAAATGCAGTATAAGCCTGCACCTGGGTGCGTTCCTTAGCGCGTGCGTTGCTTGCAGAAAAGCTTAAATAGCGCGTAGCTACCGGATGGCTGTCTGTAGATGCGGTCGGCATACGCTCTTGTTTTACAAATGGAGAATTGCAAAGAGAGCGGAGGTTAACCCCAAGCCCACTACCCCAAAGGCTTTTCGAGAAACAATTAACAATGACCTTGCGATACACCCAAATTATGTTGGGCTACAAAATTATTTTTATGTTAATTCGCACCATTTAAAGACAGCCCAGAAAATTGTTCTCAGGGTGGATGAGGGCTGGAAAGGAATTTGAGGATGGCATATCGGGCATTGTACCGGGAATGGAGGCCCCAGGCCTTCGGCGCGATAATCGGTCAGGATCACATAACCCGTACGCTTAAGAACGCGGTGGAGGCCGGGCGGGTGGGACACGCCTATCTTTTTTGCGGCGCCAGGGGCACCGGTAAAACCACCACCGCCAAGGTGCTGGCCAAGGCCTTGAACTGCCTGCAGCCGGTGGGTCCCGAGCCCTGCAATCGCTGTGACAACTGCATTGCTGTCACGGAGGGGTTTTCCGTTGACGTTATTGAAATAGATGCGGCTTCCAACCGGGGTATCGACGAAATCCGGGACTTGCGTGAGAAGGTTCAGTTCACCCCAAGCACCGGACGTTTCAGAGTTTACATCATTGATGAAGTGCATATGCTCACCAACGAGGCCTTCAACGCGCTCTTAAAGACGCTGGAGGAGCCTCCCCGTCATGCGGTACTGATCCTGGCCACAACCGAGCCGCATAAAATACCGCTGACTATTTTGTCCCGCTGCCAGCGCTTTGATTTTAAACGGATCACTCCCGCCGGCATAATCGGGAGGCTTAAGGAAGTAGCTGCCGGCGCACAACTGGAGGTGGAGGATGAGGCGCTTCGCCTCATTGCCAGGGCCGCCGAGGGCGGGCTGCGGGATGCCCTCAGTCTGCTGGACCAGGCCGCGGCTTTCGGGTCATTGACCATAACAGCAGAGGACGTTCACAACCTCCTGGGGACCGTGCGGGTGGATGCCCTAAACAAGATGGCGGGTTACCTGGCTGCCGGTGAAGCGGGCGCGGCGCTCCGCCTGGCCGGCCAGCTAACAGCCGAGGGGAAGGACTTGCGCCTTTTTGCCAGGGAAATGGCGGCCTACTTGAGAGCTCTTCTATTAGAAAAAATAGCGCCGGGTTCAAATGCGCAAGAGGCCTGGGATACCACAGGGCTCAGAGCCTGTATGGCGCAGTTCAATGAAGAGAGACTGGTAAAGTCAGTTCAAATCATGGCTGCCGCAGAACAGGAAATGAAGTGGAGCACCCTGCCCGGTATTGCCCTGGAACTGGCGCTGATCAAGGCCTGCCGGCAAGCCGGCGGGGAAGATTTGGCTTCTCTTACCGCAAGACTCAACGCTTTGGAAGAGAAGCTAAGCAAGCTGGGTGCGGAGGGGGTTGTTTATGGAGAGCGGCCGGTCCGGGAACCTGCGCCAAACAGCAAAGCCATGGAACCAGGACTGAAAAAACGGGATCCGTCCGGTTTGGAGAAGGACGCCGGTGTATCTAGTACACCCCTGCATGCAGAACGGAAGGGAAGGCCGGGTTCGGTGCCGGCGAAGGCTGCGTATCAGCCTGCGCCTTCTTCACAGGAAGCGGTTCAGAATATGCCAACACAACCGGAACCCGAAGCAGGCGGACTTGTCGGCCTGGAAGAGGTCAAGAAGTTATGGCCGGAAATTTTAGAGGTAGTCCGGAAGGAGCGCCTGCCGCTTTACCACAATTACTTGAAGGCCGTTCCCCTTGCCGTTAAGGGACGGGGATTGGTGGTCGGTTTCCCCGAGGGGGATGAATTGGGCAGAGAGATTGCAGAGCTTCCAGACAACAAAAATTATCTTGCCGGGCTCCTTTCCAGGTTTTTTAAGGGAGAATGGCAGGTGGTGTTTAAACACTATCAGGGCAAGATAAGCATACCTGAGCCAAGGCAGGCGCCCAAACCAGCCATAGTAGACGTCAAAAAGCAGTTTGGCGGAGAGGAAATAGAGCTCGAAGAAGGTTCAGACAAGCTCTTTTAAAACGAAAATAAAAGGGGGACGATTGAATAATGGGTGGCAATATGAACAAGATGATGAAGCAGGTCCAGAAGATGCAGCAGGATATGATGAGGCTGCAGGAAGAACTGGCCAACCGCACGGTGGAGAGCACAGCCGGCGGGGGCGTGGTCAGGGTGACGGCCAACGGTAAAAATGAAATTACAGCAATAGAAATAAAGCCTGAGGCGGTAGACCCGGAAGACGTGGAAATGTTGCAGGACCTGGTCCTCGCTGCTGTCAATGAGGCTCTTAAGAAGGCGCAGGATATGGCGTCCCAGGAAATGGGCAGACTTACCGGCGGTCTTAAAATACCCGGCCTATAGTAGATGAATTACTACGCCAAGCCGGTCGCCCGTCTTATTGATGAACTGGGGAAACTCCCGGGGATCGGCCCGAAAACAGCCCAGCGCCTGGCCTTTCATCTCCTGCATGCCCCGCCCGAAGTAGCCGCCAACCTGGCCAAGGCCATGCAGGAAGCCAGAAATGCCATTCACCACTGTAGCCTGTGCGGCAACCTGACCGATGTGGACCCCTGTTTTATCTGCGGGGATGAACGTCGCAGGCGTGATAGTATCTGTGTGGTGGAGCGCCCCAGAGACGTGGCCTCGATGGAGAAAGCCAGGGGGTTCAGGGGGCTTTATCACGTGCTGCATGGGGCCATCTCCCCGATGGAAGGGGTGGGACCGGAACAACTGAACATCAGGAACCTGCTGAAACGCCTGTCGGGCGGGGAAGTAAAGGAGGTGATCCTGGCCACCAACCCCAATGTGGAAGGTGACGCCACGGCCCTCTATTTGTCCGCTCTGATCAGGCCGCTTGGCATCCGCGTGACCAGGCTCGCCCACGGCCTGCCCGTGGGAGCCGATTTGGAGTACGCCGATGAGGTAACTCTGGGCAGGGCGCTGGAAGGCAGGCAGGAAATGAAATAGGAATAATTTTCATGCACAATTACAATAAATTCATGTCAGGGGAAACAAAATTATATCATTGGTAAAATAAGTTATATTATAGCATCATGGTCAGATGAAATCCTTCTGAGCATGATTTTTTATTTAGAATAAAGGATCTCGAATATTGCGAGGTCGTTATGAAAAAACAACTCATGTTTTAAGTAAACTTCAATGTGTTGCACTAAGCGAGTTTGGTTGCTATAAATAAATTTGCTCGGTGCTTACAGTAGGCTTTCCCAGTCACGTCTGCCGTGATCTAGAGATGAGCGCCACCAAAGAGTCAGGTGAAAAGACCATCTTCCGGTTATATATAAAAAATGCTAGGCCTATACCATCTGTTAACCCGTTCCCTTGAATTGTCAAGTTGCTAAATGTATAAAGAACTCCTCTAGAAATCGAGTTTTATAGGATTATATTAAGAAGAAATATATAAGATATAAATACCAGTAAAAAAGTAAAACTATCCACTTTAGTATGACATTGCCAGAATTTTTTGGTAAAATATAAATAGTACCAATTGAATTTATAATTAGATAAATAGCTGTTAATTTGAATGGGGTGGTAATTTGCATGATCTAGTAAAAAGTGTAACCATTGCTGGCCTTTTACACGATATCGGCAAGGTTTTGCATCGTGGAACCAATGTTGACGGCCGCGCCCATAGCATTTCCGGCCGTGAATGGATTAATAAATTTACTGATGAGCAGACCATCCTGGACTGTATTAGATACCATCACCACCAGGAAATAGCCGGGGCAAAATTAAAAACAGATAGTGCAGCTTACATAGTGTATCTGGCTGACAATATATCATCAGGTGTTGACCGCCGGGAAATTGAGGGTGAAAAAGCGGTCAGTGGATTTGACAAAAATAGGTCCCAGGAGTCTATTTACAATCTATTGAACAATTCAAATGGGAAGGCTGCCCGCAAAGTAGCTGCGATCAATGAAAAAATAAATTACCCGCTAGATGTAAAAGATTATAATCCGGCATCAGATTATAACCGTATCATTTCTGGCATGAATGAAAGCTTGTCCGGCATTAATTTTCAGGACGAATATGTTAATTCTTTATTGGAGCTATCAGAAGCCTATTTATCCTATGTACCTTCCTCTACATATTTGGGAGAGATCGCAGATATATCTCTCTTTGACCACTCTAAGATAACAGCGGCTCTGGCTGCCTGTATAGCACAGTATTTAGAAAACCACCAAAGAGCTGATTATCAAAAGGAGCTTTTTAAGAACAGACACAGTTTCTACCAGGAAAAAGCCTTCTGTCTGTTCTCCTGTGATATTTCGGGAGTTCAGCAATTTATTTATACTATCTCTTCCAAGGGAGCCTTAAAAGGGCTGCGGTCTCGTTCTTTTTATTTGGAACTGCTGTTGGAAAACTTGGCGGACGAAATTCTCCGTGCTTGTTCTCTTTACCGTACCAACCTTTTATATACCGGCGGTGGACATGCCTATATTTTACTGCCCAATACTGCAAAAGCCCGCAATAATGCTGCAGAGGCTACTCAAAATATTAACCGTAAGCTGATGGAATATTTCGGAGCCCGCTTGTATGTGGCATACGGCTTACAAGAATGCTCGGCTAACGAATTGATGAATAAGACCGAGGACCCTGAGGGCTACAGCAATATTTTCCGTAGCCTGGCCGCTCAAGTAGCGGAGCGCAAGTTGCGGCGTTATTCTGCTGAAGATTTGCGGCAGTTAAACAACAGCCCGACGGACAAGGCGGGGCGTGAATGCGGAGTGTGCGGGGTCTCCAGCCGTCTGGAGGAAAGAACGGAAGGCGTCTTTTGCCAAACCTGTGCTGCGTTTACTGATACCTCCCGCATGCTGATCGAACCGGATTCAGTTTTTGTAGTAGCCAACCAGGAATTAAACGGGCCCTCTTTGCCGCTTTTTTCGAGCCGGGGAGAGGAATTGTATTTTTACGCCTTTAAAGTAAACAAGGTTAAGGAGCTTCTGCAAAAAAGCCCGGATAAGGTGGTACGCATATACAGCAAGAATACTTACCGGACCGGCTTTACTCTGGCAACCAAACTTTGGCTGGGGGACTATGCGGCAACCAATCAGGATGGGGACTTAAAAACCTTTGCAGAACTGGCTGCAAGTTCAGGAGGCATCGGAAGGCTCGGGGTGTTGCGGGCGGATGTGGATAACATGGGCGCCGCCTTTGTCAGCGGGTTTGTCAGAGAAAAGGCAACTGAAAACAAATATAGATATCTTACTCTGTCCCGCACTGCAACCCTATCGCGTAGCTTATCCATCTTTTTCAAATACTATCTCAATGACTTGCTGGCTAATGGAGGAGAATTCAACCTGCTAGCCCCGGCTAAACAACGCAATATAGTGGTTGTATATTCGGGTGGTGACGACTTGTTCCTGGTAGGAGCATGGAACGAAGTACTCTCGGCGGCCATTGATATCCGCAGAGCTTTTGCCCGCTATACCGGTAATACACTTACCTTGTCAGCGGGCTTTGCCATGTTTGAGTCCGGCTATCCCATTGCTCGGATGGCAGCTGAAACAGCTCAGCTAGAAGACAGCGCTAAACACCACCGGTACCAGGGTAAAGTAAAAAACTCCATCTCTCTCTTTGGGCTGGAAATGGGTGGGGGACAACTGATAGCCCAACACACCTATGATTGGGATACCTTTGAAAACCAGGTGTTGGGGGAAAAGTATACGGTTATTGACAGTATATTTTCCGGCGGCGGGGATTACGGCAACAGTTTCTTGTACAACATCATCGATTTGCTGCGGCAGGCGGAGAGCGATACGATTAATATAGCCCGTTTAGCCTATTTGCTGGCCAGACGGGAGCCTGATCATAAAGCTGATGATGAATTAAAAAGAAATTACCGCAATTTTTCGCAGTGTGTTTACCGTTGGACATTAAAAGATGAGGATAGGCGGCAATTGATTACAGCGATAATGATCTATATCTACTATAACCGTGATGTAAAGGAGGAGCAGGCATGAGTGGTGACTTTAAGGAAGCATTCAGGAAGGCAGGCCATGATAGTGCGCAATCACAACCAGCTAAACCTCAAATTAGGGAAACCTATAATGCTGGCAAGGCAGGCTATAGGGGCGCGCAACCACAGCCCGCTCAGCAAGTGCGCGCCCAAGCTGCCACAGCTAAATTCGTACTGGAGAGAAACTATACGTCGCAAGCTGAGCAGATCATTCAGGAACTAAAGGGGTCAAGGACTTATCAGCAATTTACCACCAGCAAGATCAGAAATATATTGGCACAGGTCAGTGAAATCTACAACGATGTTATCGCTGGACACGATGATGTTTTAAGTCCGGACATGCAGAGCCGCATAGAATACCTCAAAGTGCGGCTGGTCTACGAATGCGGGCGGGAGCCGTATGTGGTCAAGCCGTTTGTAGATAAGGCAGGGCTGCTTGAATTACTGAACAACATAGGTGACAGCCGTGATGATTTTATTAAATTTTCCCGCTATATGGAAGCGCTGGTAGCCTATCACCGCTTTTATGGCGGCCAGGATAAGTAAGGGGGAAGCGTATATGTACGGAAAAATACTAATCAAATGCAAAATGACAGTTTTAACCGGCATGCATATAGGTGGTTCATCCGCTTTTTCCGCTATCGGCGCGGTAGATAGTCCGGTCGTCAGGGATAGTTTGACCGGTGAACCGATGCTGCCGGGTTCCAGTCTCAAGGGTAAAATGCGCACCTTGTTGGCCAAGAGTATCAAAAATCATTACATTACTCAGGAATGCGCCGATGATCCCGAAGAAATAAAACGCCTCTTCGGCTCGGCAGGCGACAATCCACGGAAAGCGAATACTAAGGCTGCGCGATTGCAGTTTGCCGATGCTTTCCTGGTGAATGCTGAAACGCTTAAAAAACGCGGCGGAATGACTGAAGTTAAGTTTGAGAACACAATTAGCCGCCTCACGGCTGTTGCTAATCCACGGCAAATTGAAAGGGTGGTAAGGGGTTCCGAATTTGCAATCAATATGGTTTACGATATGGAGGATGCGGAGGTTCTTAAAACCGATTTTGCAAACATTGCCAAAGGCTTAAAGCTAATATCTATGGACTACCTGGGCGGACATGGCTCCCGGGGCTATGGCAAGGTAGCCTTTGCGGATTTTACAGTTGCGGTCAGAGAGGGAAAATGCCCCGAGGATGTGAATGTACTCCTAGAAATTTTGAAGGAAGTGGAGGAATATGGAGCATTTTCTTTACAGGCTTAATTTTACAACCGCCTTGCATATAGGGAAGGACTCGGGGGGAACCTCGTTAGATGACAGCCAGGTGGGCATACATGCCGATACTCTTTTTTCCGCGCTATGCTGTGAAGCGGCCCGGGATGACCGGATTGCCAAGCTGGTTAATTATTTTACCGATGGCACGCTGACCATATCCGACGCATTGCCTTATGATAAGGATGATCTTTTCCTTCCCCGTCCAATTTTGTTTGTAGGCAATAAAAAGCATGAAGGGGACGCTAGTTTAAAGAAGGCATTAAAAGGCGTGGAATACGTTCCTCTGTCTTTTTTTCAGGAATATCTGCATGCGCTGGACCAGCCTCAATTAAATCTGGATAAACTCAAATACAAGTTTGGCCGGTTAATTGTCAGCGCCCGGGTGGCCGTAAAAGGCAACAACCCGCCTTTACCATATCACATTGCCGCCTGGAAATTCACACCCGGCTGTGGGCTGTATATAATTGTCCGTTCCGGGCATGAGGAAGCTTTGAATACTTTTACTGCTTTACTGACTGGCCTGGGCTTGTCCGGAATTGGCGGCAAACAATCGTCCGGCTGGGGAAAGTTTGAGGTGCGTCAAAGTCATGTGCCTCCTGAGTTGATAACATTAATTGAGGATAACAAGGCCCAATATCAGATGTTGCTGGGTACTGCCTTACCGGTTGATAACGAGCTGAATGAGGTTTTGGCTAACAGCTGGTACACGCTTGTCAGGCGCGGCGGCTTCATCCGCTCCGAAAATTATGCTCCCGGGCAACTGAAAAAACGTACTATGTATATGCTGGCGCCCGGCTCCTGTCTGCGCCGCAGGTTTAGTGGGGGGATGTATGATTTATCTGATAACGGCGCCCACCCTGTGTGGCGTTGCGGTAATACTCTTTTTGTGGGGGTGAACTTATGAAATATGGTCATCTCGAAAGGCTTAATATTACCCTGCGCTCACTGTCGCCGGTTTTCATTGGTTCAGGAGAGCGCCTCAACAAAAAAGAATATATATTTGATGCGCATAAGGGTGTAATATATTTTCCGGATTTTCCCCGCTTAGTAGCTTTTTTGAAAAGCCGTTTACTGCTACCCAAATATGAAGAGTACCTGACACAGACGCGCCACAATGATTTCAGGGCCTTTTTAAATGAAAATAGAATAATTGAGGCTGACTACCCGTCATTTATCAGCTACAGCATAGCTGCGGGTGAAGCCTCCCAGGCGATTAACTTTCGTGAAGTGCTAACCTTCATCAAAGACTCCGAGGGACATCCTTATATCCCTGGTTCCAGCATCAAAGGGGCTATCCGTACCGCACTGGCTGCCTACCTGATAAAAAAAGGCGACTGGGATAGACTGAGGCTGGAAATTGAGGGGGCTGATAGCTCTGTAAACGCGCGTAAGTACCTTGCGAGGGAAACCAGCGCCCTGGAGAAGAGAATTTTTTACCGCCTGGGAATTCAAAATCCTAAGGATGGTCAATTAATACACAGTCCAATTAACGATTTAATGCAGGGCATCAGGATCAGTGACAGCGCCCCTTTAAGCTTTGAAAACCTGGTATTAACAGGCAAGTACGACCGCAAGCCGGATGGCGCCGTCAACCGCTTGCCGATATTTAGGGAATCCTTGAAGCCAGGCAGCGAGGCACATCTGACAATGACCCTGGATAAACCCATGTTGGCTAAAGTTGGCTTAAATTTAAAAAGCATTGAGGATGCTTTGCACAGCTTTGCCGATGAGCATTATGCTAATTTCGAACAGTGCTTTGCGGAATCCTCTGAGGACGCTCTAGTGTCAGCCCAGCAAGGAGTCGATATCATTCTGGGCGGAGGAGTTGGTTATGTATCCAAAACCATTACCTACAACTTGTTTCCGCAACGAGAGCAAGCGGTAGCGCTGGCAACGCAAATAATGGTCAAACAATTCCCCCGGCACGGGCATTCCAAAGATGCTGCTATGCATCAAGTATCACCTCATATATTAAAGACGACTATGTATGCAGGACAATATTATCAAATGGGCAGATGTGAACTAATCCTGGAATAACTGCTAATGTAAGGGAAGTAAAAATGTTACAAAAAATTATCGTGCAGTGCAAATATGGAGGAGATCAAAGAGCCAACTACAATTGGGGCTCACTTTTTCATGGTGTTCTGATTAAAGCCCTGCCGTCGGAAATAGCCGAACTGCTTCACCATAGCCGGCTGCGGCCGTTTTCTCAATATGTTTTACCCCAGCCCGGCCATCAATTGACCTGGACTATAGGCTTATGGGAGACTGATATAGCAAATCATCTTGTTCAGGCTGTTATGCCATTGACTCAGATTGAGTTGCAACACAAAGGATTAACTTTGGAAGTCACTGGAGCCCAGAGAATCAGCCAAAGTGAGCAGGAATATTTCAGCCGGTTTTTTACGGCAGACGCACCTTGCCGGCGCTATGAGCTAGAGTTTTTAACGCCTTGTACCCACAAACAGAATGGTGAATATGTTTTGTTCCCCAGCACAGAATTGATTATTAACAGCATTAATAAGCGCTACAGCGCTTATGTGCATGATGTGTCTCTGGATGATCCTCAAGCCATGGAGCAAATAGCACGCCATACACGAATAGTCCGTTACTCCTTGAATTCGATTGTTTATTATCTGGAAAACACCAAAATTAGCGGATATATGGGGCGAATAACGTTGGTTGTCAGTGGACCTGAGCAACTCGCCCGACTGGCGGGAGCCTTGCTCACCTTTGCCGAGTATTGCGGACTTGGTGTAAAAACAGCATTAGGAATGGGAGCCGTAAGAATTAAGCAAATAGTTTAGTGATATTATTGGGAATTACGGTGAAACTCTCAATTGAGCGCCGCAATAAGCAAAATGGAGCAATATTAAGCAAGTAAAAGAAAAAATGATATGATTTTTTACGGATGGCCGAGAGTATGGAAATTAAAGTCAAATATATCTTTTGCTCCGCAAACTATATTTTGAGAGCAGGTCCAATGAGGTTTGGCAAAGACAGTATCAAAAACAAAAGACCCCGTTAAGGGGACGGAAACTGTCTTTGGCGGGTTCGCCGTCCAATTCGATAACCCTGAAAAATCAAAAACAAAAGACCCCGTTAAGGGGACGGAAACCCCCCCTCTAATCAACGTACAAACCTGCTAATTCCATCAAAAACAAAAGACCCCGTTAAGGGGACGGAAACTTCCAGTTTGCCGTTTTCGGTTTCCTTTGCAATGAATCAAAAACAAAAGACCCCGTTAAGGGGACGGAAACGCGGTTTCTGGTTTTATCTCTTCGGGTGTGAATATATCAAAAACAAAAGACCCCGTTAAGGGGACGGAAACTGAGTACATCCTCTTGAAGCATTTAGCCGAATACGAATCAAAAACAAAAGACCCCGTTAAGGGGACGGAAACTCCTTATCAACCCGCTTTGAGAAACCAATATCAAAGATCAAAAACAAAAGACCCCGTTAAGGGGACGGAAACGCGTCCCCAGGTCGTTATATTTGCTGATCAAGCCTAACACATCAAAAACAAAAGACCCCGTTAAGGGGACGGAAACACCGTCATCCAAATGAAGCTTAACTCGGCTTTGGCAGATCAAAAACAAAAGACCCCGTTAAGGGGACGGAAACTGACCGTGCGTACCCATTTCTTTGTCTTGGGGTTCCATCAAAAACAAAAGACCCCGTTAAGGGGACGGAAACGCCCCAGCCAGCTTCGATGCCCCCGCCAGCTTTGAATCAAAAACAAAAGACCCCGTTAAGGGGACGGAAACTTGCTGGTTAGGGGAGGTGATACAAATAGCCCGTAAATCAAAAACAAAAGACCCCGTTAAGGGGACGGAAACTCCTTATCAACCCGCTTTGAGAAACCAATATCAAATCAAAAACAAAAGACCCCGTTAAGGGGACGGAAACTCCCGTCCGTTTGGATTGCTACAATAGTTTTATTATCAAAAACAAAAGACCCCGTTAAGGGGACGGAAACTTTTTCATAGTTCTGATACTCATCAACACTGGGTTTAATCAAAAACAAAAGACCCCGTTAAGGGGACGGAAACTTAGTCCTCCGTTTTTGTCAAAGTAATTTTTCATCATATCAAAAACAAAAGACCCCGTTAAGGGGACGGAAACGTAATCCGCAGGGTGCGCATCGAATAAGCCCCTTTGAATCAAAAACAAAAGACCCCGTTAAGGGGACGGAAACCAAAAAACCTTTCGTAAAAATCCCGTCTGTATCAAAAACAAAAGACCCCGTTAAGGGGACGGAAACGCTTTACGGCTGACGGTAAC
This sequence comes from Pelotomaculum sp. FP, assembly GCF_004369245.1. Taxonomy (NCBI): domain Bacteria; kingdom Bacillati; phylum Bacillota; class Clostridia; order Eubacteriales; family Desulfotomaculaceae; genus Pelotomaculum; species Pelotomaculum sp. FP. The sequence goes on from NZ_QFGB01000048.1 coordinate 32,313, forward strand.
GCCTGTCAAGTTAATAATCAAAAACAAAAGACCCCGTTAAGGGGACGGAAACATGTTTGGTGTCAAAACGTAGGTAATATTTGCGCTTTGGTAGATCAAAAACAAAAGACCCCGTTAAGGGGACGGAAACTGCTGTACGGGTTTTGATTTCAACCATATCAGCATGCGAATCAAAAACAAAAGACCCCGTTAAGGGGACGGAAACTCGATTCTGTGATTCAAGGTATCAAGCCGCTGATTACATCAAAAACAAAAGACCCCGTTAGGGGGACGGAAACTCGTCGTCCTTGAGGTCGGCAATAATTTCATCTTTTGCATCAAAAACAAAAGACCCCGTTAAGGGGACGGAAACTTGTGCGACACGCTCCTCTAACGTCATCTTTTTCAATCAAAAACAAAAGACCCCGTTAAGGGGACGGAAACTTCATTCTTTTCGATAACGAGATAGTCCGTGCTTGCATCAAATCAAAAACAAAAGACCCCGTTAAGGGGACGGAAACAGTACATTTGCTTGATCTCGCTGACAGGGACAAGATCAAAAACAAAAGACCCCGTTAAGGGGACGGAAACGTTTCTCTGCCCACGCCTGGGCTTCCTCTGCCATCAAAAACAAAAGACCCCGTTAAGGGGACGGAAACCCTTCCATTAATTTTTCAATGTCAACCTTTAAGGATCAAAAACAAAAGACCCCGTTAAGGGGACGGAAACGACGCTTACTATATCACCCTCTACTGCGTAAAATCAAAAACAAAAGACCCCGTTAAGGGGACGGAAACTTTACCAGAAGCCCATTCGGACTGGTATATGAATCAAAAACAAAAGACCCCGTTAAGCCCAGCGGTAAAATGTCAAGCCCACTTTAAAAAAGAATTGGAAAAAATATTTCATTATGCGAGACAAAAGAATATAACAAACTAAGCCCAGAAAATTACAATATCTGGGTCTGAGAGGGTGGTCC
>NZ_QFGB01000049.1:0-30931 GCF_004369245.1 Pelotomaculum sp. FP
TGGCCGAGACTTTTTGAATGACCATGGCGCTGATGAACACACAGTCGGCCCATCGCAGGTCGTCGTCAGTAACTTTTTTAACGTTCATGTCGATCAGCCGCTTATCCCATGCTGCGGGCAGCATGGCGGCCACTGTCAACAGCCCTAGAGGGGGGAACGCCGCCTTTTTGTTGACGAACGATAGAGCGTATTTGAAGCTCCAGAAGCTGTCCGGATACTTTGGATACACCAGCAATGCCCTCAATTGTCCCATCTCCTTTGGGATTCCTCAGGTGAACCAGTACTTAACACCCGATAATATTTTTATTATATTTTACCATGTTTTCTTGTTTAAATCCTCTTATTCTATCTTGTCAACCACCCACGCCTAAAGGCGAAGGCTTGCAGGGAGCAGTCCTAACAAGCCCCGGTTTACCAGCCTAAACTGCCGGTATCGTATAAGCGGGCACTTCAGGAGGCCTATAAATAAGAGGACAAGGGACCTCCCTGTGTCCCTTGCCCCGGTCGGTGCTTGTTTATCCATCTGCTTTAGGGGGAGCATGTCATTCTTTTTTAAACCTTGAGGATGCTATATTTATGCTTCAGCAGATTTCACCCTTATTTTTGTTTTTTTATGATGCTGCCACATGGTCCATAGCGGCCCGGCAATACAGATGGTGGAGTAACAGCCGGAAATCGTGCCAAACATCATGGGCAGCGCAAATGCTCTGATCGATCCGATATCATAAACCTGCGCAAAGACATAGATAACGGCAATGCTCATAAAGACGGCAATATTGGTATTGATGGAGCGGCTCATGGATTGATTGATACTGATGTCAACCAGCTCCTCTGCCGGGGTCTTTCTTCCCAAAAGACGCTCATTTTCCCGGATGCGGTCATAGATAACAATGGTATCATTGATTGAAAAACCAATGATGGTCAGGATGGCGGCAATAAACGAGTCGTTTAAGGGGATTTTGAAGATGATAAAGACCGCGGTGACGATAAACACATCGTGGAACAAGGCGATAATGGCCATGGAACCGGCAGAAAGCCCGCCGATGTTTTTAAACCGCCATCCCACATACACGAGAATCAGCAGAAAGGATAGCGCAATGGCAATCATGCCATTGGTAAAAAAATGCTTGCCGATGAAGGGCTCCACCGTTAGCGACTCGGATAAGGCGAGACTTGCATCGGGATAGGCCCGGGTGAGGGCGGAAGTGACTGCTTCCTGTTCCCGGGAGGAAAGCGCTTCGTTACTGGCCAGACTGACCATAAGTATTTTATGATCCTGGGCCATGTTAGACTGCAGTTGACAGTTGACCGTCCTTCCCACCGCCTGTTCAACGATTTTTTCGGCCTGCTCGGCGTTGATGTCGGAGGAATAGGTGTATTTGAGTATGGTGCCGCCCTTAAACTGAATATCAAGCTGAATGCCGTTTATGAAGGCGGCCCCAACGCCCAACAAAATAAGGCAAAGCGAAATGGCAAAATAGATATATCTGTGTTTATAGAACCGAATCATTGCACCGCCCCCTTAGCTCCAAAGTATTGCGGTTGGCGTAAGGCCTTAAAATTGCTGAGCGAGCGTATCATGAGGCGCGACGCCGTGACACCGGCCACAAAATTCATAATAACTCCGCACAAAAGCGTATACCCGAATGAGAGCATGGAACCGGAGCCGAAAATGATCAAGATGATGGCTACGATGACCACGGTAACATTGCCGTCAAAAACTGCTGAAAAAGCTCGTTTAAAGCCGGTTTCAATGGCTCTCAGCACAGTTTTGCCCCCATTCAGTTCTTCTTTGATGCGCTCGGATATTATGATATTGGCATCTACGCCCATACCAATGGATAAGATCAAACCGGCAATACCGGGCAGAGTCAGGGTAAACTGGGGAACGGACAGTGCCAGCAGCTGGCCGGTAACCTGTAAGGTCAAAGCGATGCAGGCCACCAGGCCGGGCAGACGATAATAAATAAGCATAAACAGGCAAACCAGCGCAAAGGCAACCTTGCCCGCCATAACCATGACCGCCAGAGCGTTGCTGCCCAGGGTTGGACTGATAATGTTGCAGTTTTTCACTATCAGGGAATAGGGCAAAGATCCAGAATTGATGCGATTGGCAAGTAATGTCGCCGCTTGCAGGCTTTCCAGGTGAGTGATTTCCGCGTTGCCGCCCGTAATCTGGGTTTGCACAATGGCCGTAGAAATTAAGGCTTCATCCATATAAATATCGATATTTTGCCCGATCAGCCGGCCGGTAGCCTGGGCAAACTTGTCCGCACCCCGGGCGGACAAAGTAAGTGCGACAGCGGGTTGGGAATCAGACTGGCTTAATTGGGCCGAGCTTTTGGTCACGTCGGTACCTTCCATGATAACATTGCCGTCCGGATCCCTGAAGGTTAATTTGGCGGTCTCCCCCAGCTCGGATACGGCCTTCTGGGGGTCGAAATTGGTTTCATCGGATTTCCAGGGAAAGCGGACGATCACTTTACCATTGCCCTTGTCTACAGTAACATCCCGGTCCGTAATATTTTTGGCGTCCATACGCGTTTCGATGATCGTCCGTATCGCTTCCAGCTCGTTTTCCGTTGGCGCCCGCCCCAGGTCCTTGGGCTCATAGGTGGCCTCCACGCCGCCGCGGATATCTATGCCGTAGCGCATCTGGTCTGCGCCTTTAATCCAAAAATTTCCGATCTTGAGGCCAAATATAGAAAGGCAGAACAAAGCAGCCGTTAATAAAACGGTGATAAAAAACACGCGTTTAGAATTCATAATTGTTCCTCCAATTATGCCCGTCATGCACGCACCGGTCCTCTGACCATGACGCGGCCTGGACGGATGAAATGTCACGAATAGGCGCATTTTAAGCGCACTTCGCCCTTACGGGACGTTGCATGGTCCCGCCACAAAGCTTCCGGTCATTTCATTCCGTCTTTTTTATGGAGGAAGATGGTTATTCCGATAGAACGGAACTGTGCACCGAGTCTGCCCGCCAGCCGGGAAGAATAGAGGAAAGAGATGATTTGAGCGGTGATGAGTGAGGTTAATAGATAAAAAATGTTTTTAGTATGCAGCCATAGAAACGGTTTAACGGAGGATAAGAAAAAGCCGGCCCGGGTGTTGGTAATGGCTGAATAATCGATATACCAGAGATTTATACCGCCGTCCATGGACGAGTGTGGTGGTCCGCCACTGATGGAAGAACGGTCGAGTGCATACGCATCTACAGAGAAAATATTGTGGGGGCTTGCCATGCTGATATAGCCTATTAACAACAGGCCGCATAAGAACAGGCATATCCAATTATGCTTTTGGCTTATTTTTATCTGCATGCCCCATGTCTCCGGTTTCAACCATTTGCAGTATAACTATATGTAGCCATTATAATACGAGCTATTCCTTCTGTCACGCTTATATCAGCCGCTTCTGGTTTCATAGGAGGCAAAAAAAGATCATTCACGGTATTCCTGTTTCGATCCTTTTCGTTGCATCTATATAATTTTATAAATAATTTTATAAAAAAAGAAAGACCGCTTGACTTTGCCCTAACTGGAAGCCGTATACTCCAATCAGAACATGTTCAAATGCCATCGGGTGGTGATTTATATGCTCACAATCGGACAATTCTCCAGAATCAGCAGAGTATCTGCCAAGACGCTCCGCTATTACGATCAGATTGGGCTGCTCAAGCCCGGATTTGTCAGCAAGGACTCCGGCTACCGCTATTACGAGGTTTCTCAGCTTCGGGACATGCTGCTGATTTCGAGGCTGAAGCGATATCGGTTTTCTTTGCCTGAGATTTCCGCTGTTCTTGCCAGAAGGGATAACGGCCATTTGGCTAAACTCCTGCAAGCTAAAAAAGAGGAGTTCTTGCGACAGATTAACGACCAGCAGCACATCCTGCTGCAAATAGAGCAGGACATTGAGAAAATAGAAAGGCGTGAGAATATTATGCAAGCGAATTATTTGGTTAAAACCGTAGAGATGCAACCCAAAACCATCTATTCCCTCAGACGGAAAATGAGTATTCGAGATCTTGCTGAAGCCTTCGGCACCTTATGCGCCGGGTTGGAAAAGAGCCGGCTAAAACCTGCCGGGCCGTTCCTGTCCATCTACCATGATGAGGAATTCAATCGCGGCTGCACAGATATTGAAGTCGGAGTGGAGCTATCGGGCGGCAGCGGTGAGCATGTGCGGACACTTGCTCCGGGGCTTTGCTGCTTTGCAACCCATATCGGGCCGTATGATGATTTTACTTCGTGCTATACGGCCCTGATAGAATGGATTGAAAAGGAGGGATATACCGTTTCCGGGCCACCCTTTGAGTTGTACATCAAAGGCTATAATGACAACATTTCGTCCGGTGAATATGTAACCGAAATTTATTTTCCCATCAAAAAGTAACTGTACGGGTAGTATGGAAGGCAGGGCGAATCTCAAAATCACCCTGCCTTTCAGTTTATAAAGGGTTCTTCATAACCGGGATGGCCGATACATATGCTTCGATCCATAAATACTTTCAACATTCCCGATACATTTTGGACATAAAGCGGTGTTGCCAAGACGACTATATCGGATGCAACGAATTTTAACATCAAATCTCCCATATCGTCCTCAATGCTGCATTTTCCTCCTGAAGAATAACAATAATAGCATGCTTTACAATGGTTGATTTCTTTGTTGGCTAAAAAGATATTTTCGACTTCTGCTCCCGCCGCTTCGGCGCCCTTTAAAAATGCCTCAACCATAATGTTGGTATTGCTGGACGCGCCCCTGGGGCTTCCGTTAAAGGCGGTGATTTTCATAACTTAACGCCCCACCTCAATTTCTTTACAAAGGATAACTCTTCTGTATTTGTTCAAGCGCTACTCGACCAATGCCCGGATAAAATGCGTATGCTTGTTCGCGTGGTAGCCGTCCGAGCGTCCCTGAAAGTAGCGTTCCTGAATGTCGGACGGATCCAGGTCCTCTTTAAGACGCAAACCCATGCATGCCAGGTCGGCGTTGAGCTCTTCTTTCCTTTTATTTGTTTGTTTGATTAACTAGTATATGCTATTCGACTACTACCTTGGCAAAGTGTAAATGCTCGCACGCGTGGTAGTCGTCCGTGCGTCCCTTGAAATAGCGTTCTTCGATGTCGGTTGGGCTTAAATTCTCTTGGAGATAAAAGCCCAGACTTGCAAGGTCGGCGGCGAGCGAAGACGGGTCAAACCCCGTTATCATCGGCTCACCCGCGTTCTGCTGCGCGTCCCTTATCGTATTTTTCACGCGTTTAGCCGCTTTTTCGGGAACAAACGCGTCTGTATCAAGGTAATCGAAAATGATTGCGCTCCCCGCGGGGACAATATTGGCGATATCATGCAGTGTGGTAAATATAGCATCGCGGGTTAGGTAATAGGTGACACCCAGCCAGCTAAAGAAGCTAAGTGCCTGCGGGTTATACGATGAGCGTGTTAGTACCTCTGCCAGGCTCTCCTGCTCAAAATCCACCGGAACAAAGTGAAGCTGTGCCGGCAGTTTCCAGCCCGCCTCAGCGATGCGTTGGCGTTTAAAGGCCTGCGTGACGGGATGGTCGACCTCGAACACCTGAAGCTTCTCCAACATCTCCGGTCGGCGAAACGCAAAGGTATCAAAACCCGCCCCAAGGATCACGTACTGCCGCACTCCCTGCCCAACAGCCTTGTCGAGAATTTCTTCCGTGTACCGTGAACGGCTGAGAGTCATGGATGGGCCCGGTGTTATGGTTTGCAACGCCCACGCTATCGCAGCCGCCCGGTCAGGAAGCGATGCTGCGCGTTCGGGATCATCCAGCCTGGGAGCCTGCGAACAGGCGTTTTCGAAAAACGAGTGTTCATCCTCCGTAAACAAATGACAGGCCAGAAAATCATCAAAGATCTTTGGGGTTTCATGCATGGCATGGTACGCGCGATAGTAAGCCATTAACATTGCAGTGAAGCTGGCTCTCTTCTTATCCATATAAGAATCCTCCTCCAGTATATAACGAATGCAACGAGTGTAAAAATCAACTCTCTTTCCCGGCCCGCTTTATGCAAAAGCTCTTTATAGCCGTTGATTATGGGCTCTAGTTTTTTGGATCCGGCCGTTAGCAATTCACCTTCGGTCGCATATATCTCAGCTACCAACTCAGTCAGACAACCTTTTGCAACTCTTTTCATCAAGAGCGAAAGCGCCTGGAAATTGGACCTGTCAGGACGGGCTGCATTGGCTTTTTCAAGATCTGAAACCTGGTAAACCACCCTCTTCAGACACTGAAACATTTTATCCTTCTCCTTTTTAACCTAAAATTGATTAGCCACTATTTAAGATCAACCCACTATCCGTTATAACTACGTTTTACGGTTGGGCCGCCGGCAATTTCAATGTTACCCCGGTCGCCGATATGCGAATCCTGTCATTTCTTGTTGGAATCCGCTAAAACCACAACGACCACCCTGATTGGGGCGGTCGCACTAAAATGCAATTCTTGGTTATTTCGATTAATATTTAACTAAAACCTTTTAATTACATAAAAATAATATAATACCAAAAGCATATCGAAATGTAAAAATTAAATCATGAAAGAGTATTAATACTCTGATATTCAATTTCTCTTCCAGTTTAATCTCCAGTTCTATTTCGTAGTTTATGATAAGCCTCTTCTTTTAAATACACAATATAATATTGTACAATTTAATCTCATAAAGCAACCTGATTTTTTAAATTATACAGGAATTATTGCCATCTGTGCTATCACGCACTTCTTTATAACTTCTCACAATAGTTATTTCAACGTAACCTGTACCTCTTTCCCAAGGGAGCGGGCAACCTTAGACAGAAAGTCCAGGGATGGATTGTACGTTCCACTTTCCAGGCGGCTGATATTGGATTTCTGGGTCCCAACCCGAAGCGCCAATTCTTCCTGGGTAATATTTTGGCTGGTTCGCGCTTCAATGATTTGCGAAATCACATCATAGCGCGGTTTTAACTTTTCGTACTCCGCCTTGAATTCTTCATCCTTCATCAAAAGCTCTTTCACTTCGGAAAACTTTGCTCCTGCTTTACTCATTGTCACACCTTCTTTCATAATCTTCTCTATAACGCCGTGCCCGTTCAATCTCTATTTGCAGAGTTTTTTGAGTTTTTTTTGGTGAAACCATGGAGCAGCACAAAAGTCTTCTGGCGGTATGTGAAATAGAATATCCTGCTGATATCCGAAGCGAATTTGATTCTCAGCTCAAAAAGACCTTTGCCTTTTATGGGCTTGACGTAAGGTTCCCTTAATTCAGGCCCATGCTTTTCAAGCAGTTCTATTTCGCTAAAGGCGGTCAGATATGGTTTAAACATATGAGCTATCAAGTGTTAGTCAGAACACAAGGAACGTTTTCACTAAATATTACATTTAATCTTTTCCATCTTATATCTTTCCCTCACATTGCGATAAATAGAAGTGTATTGCTACAAACGTTTAGTTATCAAGACTTCTTCCCCTAACATGTCTACAATATTTACGGCTATAGTGGTTTCCTCCCTGGGCGCAGGAAGTTCATAAACTCCGCTAACCAGGTCGCTCTTTTTTTCCGGCACGTCAACCAGGTCCACATTGAAAACCTGGCCATTATAAGCGGTATCGATCATCACGTAGTCAACCATACTCCGCCAGTCTGTAATTTTAGCTTTAAACAAGGGGGTATCCATTTCCAGCCGCTCAACAATAGTTGGACTGATAAAGTCCTTGATCTCTACCTTAATTTTGTCACCGGCGCGTTGGATATTAACCTTCGCCGTAGCAGGTTGATGCACAATAAAATTGCCATATTTGGGATCGGTGCGCAGTTCAATAACATCAACCCGGTTTACGGCGTCCTTGCCTTTACGGAGACGATTCCAATCCTCCAGCCAGACATCGGCAACCAGCTCCTTCCCCAGGCAAATCACCACAATGGAACGGTCTTCCTCTGGCCGGGCTTCCAGCTCTTTTTTGATTTCCTCCAGATCCAACGGGGTGAGCGGGTGGCTGAAGGGGATTATTTTGACCAACTTTTTGCCCAGGATACCGTCAAAGAAACCATCAGAGCGTGTGCGCTGTACGCCTATATACTCGCACGCTAGATTTACCGCTTCGTTATGTTGAATAGTAAGGTCGTAGTCATTGACACGCCAGGTGGTAAACGCCAGTTGCGCCGGTTCCGGTTTTTTCTCCTCGTCGGCCATCTCGCTAAACTCCGTTTGCTGTGGCTTGTGCGCCACCTGTACCTGCTCATTGATGATGGACTGCAGGCGTTTAGCTGTTGTCTGAATGGCCCCCTTGTTGATATCGCAGCCAATCCAGCGACGTCCCAGCTTTTGTGCCACAGTGGCAGTTGTTCCGGAGCCGATAAAACAGTCGAGGACAAGGTTGCCTGGTTTGGTACACATCCCCATCAAAAGTTCAATCATATCTTCTTTTTTTTCAGTTGGATAACCTGTTTTAAAAGCGGAAGCTGTAACATCATCCCAAAGAGAATCGCGCGAGATATAATCCGTTGCCTCTAAACGATATTCAGGAACACCTGTTTCAGGATTTGAACGTAAATCTCCCCGGGAAATCATAGCCTCGGCGTCTTTTTTATTTTTCATCCAACATCGACCTGCTGGAGGCCATTTGCCAAATAGTTCATAAGTCAGATTTGGACGAACATTTGGCGCATCAAAACCATGCCATCTTTCTTCTTTTGGGGCATACTTTAATGGTGGGGATAGCCGTGATTCGGTTCCCTTACTATAAAGAAGAAGATAATCGCAACCTTCGTTTAGAGAAGAAATTCCAGATGGTTCAGAATAACTTTTACGAATACGCTTAACTATAATTTCATTTCTAAAATTTACTCCACCAAAAATCTCATCCAGAATTATTTTAACATAATGGACTCTTGCAGCATTTAAATGCAAGACAAGAAAACCTTCCTCTGACAGTATTTCTTTCAGCAACAGCAACCGCTCATACATAAACTGCAAATAATTATCATTCGCCCAGATATCCGTATACTGAATCTGTTCCCCCAGTGTGTAGGTTTCCCCGTCTATTTTGGCCGTTCCGGTTACACCCCGCAGTTGCACCTTGCGTACGTAGTCCGCTCCGGAATCAAACGGCGGATCGATGTAAATCAGGTTCACCTTGCCCCGATAGCCGTTTGCAAGGAGGTGCGCCAGCACCTCCTTGTTATCACCGTGGAAAAGCAGACCACCTTTGGGATAATACTCAGGCCAACCCTCCCATGAGGCATCTACCTTCTTTTGGACAAATTCGCCAGAGGGGTCAAATGTTGCAACATGCTGGGCTGGAAAAGCGTTAACGTGCCGCAGAGGCCTTTTCCCTACCCACGTGAGCATTGGGCGACCTTTGGCGGCCGCAATTTTCACTTCCTTTTTCTCACTCATGCGCCAACCCCCTGACCAAAAAGCTTTTCAAAACCCTTCCGGATCACACGGGAGATGAGCTTGCGCCGTTCCGTAAGAAACTCCGTATATCCCATCCTATCCCAACCTTCCGGTAGTGCATGCCACTCCATCATCTGCGCCAGCTCTTCCGGCGTAAAGCGCTGGGCGTAGAGAGGAAAGTATTCAGATGGGGACTTGTCCGAGATCCCGATGTTGTCGTCCCATTCTACCAGGGCGTAATTGGCAATCTGGTTTGTGTCCCGAACCTCGGTAATACCTAGCTTATGCAGGTAACCTTTCGGGAATAGGTGGTGTCGTTCCGTGGCCGATTTTTTCGTTTTTAGAGCTGGGTCCAGTAATTCTGAAACTTTCATTTTTGAAAAAAGCACCTTCGCATCGAGCAGGTTTAGTGCCGCATAATAAGCAAATAGTACCGGAGTCCGGCCTGCCGAGGATTCCAGGTTATTGACGAGGGCAATATTCCAAAAATCTTCAGAAAGAGTGTCCTTGATGACTTGATCCAAGCTCTTTATAAAATCTTTCGCTTCATGAATAGGACGCAAGCGGGCCAGGTCCGCCTCCATCGATGTCTCCGGGGAGTAGCTATACCTCCCGGTTAAAGCCGTCATAAAGAACCAGCGGGCCATGACATCCCTTAAAAGATAAGGGTCCACTTTAAATTCATGCCTGCCGATTAGAAACATAACATACGCGTATAACAGACCCGTATCAGAGGAAATCATGCTCTTACTCCGGTAGCCGGCCCGGATGAGCACTTTCAAAAACTCATGCCAGTTGGTCAAGTCAAGGGCCTGCGCCTGGGCTTTTTTCAAAACATCAAACTGTGCGTCCCGTCTTTCTTCAGAAAACTCACCAGTTTCGAGGTCCTTGCCGCGCAGAATAGAATAGACAAACTGCAGGCGTGCCCGTTTAAATCCCAGACCAACGCAAGTACGGAGGATCTGGTCGGGGTCGGGCTGGATGAAGTAGTTAAAGGGTGACGGCCCCTCACCAACCGCGGGAGGACGCCTGCAGTCACGGCAAAACTTCTCCAATTGAGCCCTTCCCTCGTCCCAAAAAACAGAAAGAAGCGTAAGGATGAAATCAGCCTGTTTGAGCGTGACACCTTTACTATTGATCCGGACAAAAATTTCTGAAACCTGTTCTTCATTAACCGTGGAAGAGATCTCCATCGCAGTGAAAGGATAATTTTGCAGATCATAAAGACGGTCTATGCTTTCGGAAAGTTGATCTTCTTCTTCATCCGTCAACGTATGAGCTTCCCTTAATCGAGCAATATAATCCTTTACAAAGCGGTTGCGGGAAACTTCCCCGGCCCAGAGTTTACTGATATCGGCTATGTACTCGGGATCGCGCTGGATCGCCGCGTCAGTAACCACAAACCGCGCGTCACGTGGACGAAATGCTATATGGATATGACTTTCTTTATAGTCCTTCGTAAGGATTGGTTGTCCCTTCAGCACAGCATAGAGCGAAGTCAAGCGTTGCTGACCATCTACAATCAAGAGACGGGGGACTTTGGCTTGTTTTGTAGCAGTACCGATTTGACGGGTATTGCTCAGGTGCTCATTTGACCAAAACAAGAGGTAACCGACTGGAAATCCTTTATACATAGAGTCAAAAAGATCGCGGACCTTGGCGGCCTCCCATACAAATGGCCGCTGGATGTCCGGGAGCCCAATCTCCCCCTGCTCAATGTCGTGAATGAGTTTTGCCAGTGAATAATCTACCTTTTTAAAAAGTGTTGCGCTCATTGTTTATCCCCTCTTAATAAATTGGCGGGCTGTCTTTATTTGGTCCATAGAGACGGTATCAGTAGCTGTAAAGATCATCTCGTACTGGAGACGGTCTGGATTGAGCTCTTCCCATTTGCGTAACGCTAAAGCCTTGCGTCCGTTTTCACCGTCCAGCGGATGGTTGCGCTCCCGCTCGGCTTTAATCTCAACAATCAAACATCTACCGGGCTTCCCGTCACTGTCTTTTTTACGGATGATAAAATCGGGGGTATAGCGCCGCCATTTACCTTTATCATCCTTGTACTCCACAAAAAAGTCGGTCTTATCCGGATCTGTCAACGCGCCGGTAAAATAAATGTCTTCAACTTCTTCTGGATGCAGGTTCAGGTGTGCTAGCATTTGCTCAAAGAAAGATTTTTCCGGGTTGGAATCAAAGTTATAAGGCGTGTAGTGGAATCCAAAAGCTCCGGCGTTATCTTTGATATCTTTGATGTGGGTGAGCAAATGCTCCCGGTCCTTCGGATAGGTGATTTCGGCGGTATATACCTCAGAGCCGTCGACACCTATTTCCCGGACAAAACCCTCCGGTTTTACTAGAGCTAACGCTACATCTACCTTTTCTTCAACAACCTGGTAGTGACGAGTCTGCTCCTCAATCTGCCGGGCCAGTTCAGCCAGGTGTCTTAAGGGAATTTCGTTACCGGAACCATAAAGCTCAACCAACTGCTCATAAACCACCCATAAGTCGAGCCGGTAATCCATAGCAAGTTTCACTGCGGCGGTATAAAGGTCCAATGTATTGGGAGCAGCCTCAATCACCACCGTGTCACTCAGTTGCTGCAGAACGCTAAAAGTCGCCTGCTGCTCAGATAATGTCAAAACGGCCTTGGTTATTACATCAGAGCCGGACGACTTTGGTTTGCTCAACGAAAGGGGCATTATTTCCGAAACATGCTTACGTGTAACGGTACGCAAAATACGCGTAACAACCAGGGGCGGCATTTTTATTTTACGTAACCTTATAGTACTAGAGCGGGTTTCCCGTCCGGCCTGGTTTAAATCTGCTATGGTCTCTCCGTATGTTTCCTGGAGCTGGCGGTCCAAAATAGAGCGGTTGTCCCTTGACAAATAGACACGGGCTTTAACATTATTTCCTGGCACTTGCCGCAGGCAGCGAGTGGCAGCTTGCAGGACAAAGTTGTTTGATGTCTTAAGCTTACGGGCAAGCGCACAGGCAAAAAGACTGGGACAGTTCCAGCCTTCGGTGCCTTTGTTAACCAGTAAAACAACGCGGTGTGGTGAATACGGGTCATTTAAACGGTTAAAGGCATCAATCTCTTCTTTTGTGGATTCGGATGTGTTCTTTATGATGACCGCGGGGGACTGGCCACAGGCAACCAGAGCTGCCTCCACATAGGGACGCATTTCATCCAGATCATCGGTCTGGGGAAAATAAATTGCCAGTCTGGCAGGCGCACCGTTAGGGAGTCGTACATCTGCGTAATCGCTAAAGAAATCGGTTATGACCTCGGTAATGAATTGACCAGTATTGTTGGCATCAAAACCGTAATCCAGAATGTTACCTGCTAACTCTTTCAGAATGCCGTCGGCAATACCCTCAGACAGGCCATACCAAATGACCACATCCTTCAATGGTTGGCGTTCAAAATAAGGCGTACCTGTCGTATTAACCACACAGACCAGGTCCGTGTTAGCCGCAAGATAGTCCACTGTCTTTCTGACCTTTTTAATGCCAGCCTCCTTGAAAACCCTCTCCCCTGTGACACGGTCATTCTCCCACTTGCCGAGGAGGCTTTGACCATAAGTATGATGGGCTTCGTCGGAGAAAACCGCCAACCGGGGCAAGCTGGCGATGGCCTGGAGCCGCAAATTAGCGACTTCCTCGAAGGCTTTATCCTCATCTCCAAAGGAGAAATGTATACGCCCCAGGTCGTTCTTGCGAATGGTTTCCTTCTGGATACGGATTTTTTCGGTATTGGTCACCACCACGTTGAAGGAGGAACCCCGGATCACAGGTAAATCTTTCTCTCCATCACGGGTAAAGGTCAACTTTGCGCTGGCGGCAAACGGTTTATAAAGACGTGCCGGCAATATTTTCTGATAGGGGACCTGGGATATCTCCCGTAAGGATTCGATTATGGTCTTACCCGGCGCAAAAACCAGGGCGTTTTGGACAAACGGTCCGTCGGGGTATTCCAAAGCCATACCGAATTCAGTAGCAATGATGGCCGCCATCATAATGGTTTTACCCGCACCCATCGCCAGGGCAAAAATATAACTGGGATAATCCAGAGTCAAGGTTTCCCTTAGGGATTCCAGTTTAAAGTCCCGCACAAAGGAGTCATCTGTTTTAATCCGCTCCCAGAGAGCATCTATCCCCTCGTCTTCAATAAAATCCCTGATCGCTTCAGCCGTTAAGCCTAGTACCTGGCGTTTTTCCCTTAACTTAGGGAAGTAGCTGTTGTAAAGATCAAAGATATGGGGCGTTTTCTCCACCAAACGCAAATACCAGTATATTTCAAGCGCCCACAATTGTGGTTTACGCAAGAATTTTAATATTTTTGTTTCGGGCTCTATTTGATATTCAAGAATTTCGGAGATAACGGGGTAATCCTCGCAGGGATAACCTGCTTCACGCCATTCTTTGGTATGCTGAGCAAGTAGTTGGTGTAAATTGTTCATAATCTAAATCCTTTACCTGCACTCGTTGCAGTTAGCTAATATGGTTTAATCAATTACAAGTGATACTTTAACATTTAAATGTTTTTATTCTAAATATCCATATTTTTCCCTGTTCAAACCGCTGTTAACACTGATTTTACTTTTTCATAGCTCACCAAACTTTTTAATTGTTTGCGAGAAATCATCTTTTGGGTAGAGTAACCTAGTCTTCTAAAGGACGCCTTCAATAAAACCTCGTTTTCAAAGGAAACCACCGCAGCCAAAACAGCTGTTAAACCATTTTGATCAAGATATAAGCGCGTGTTGCCAATGAATTCAAGATGATATTTTTTGATATGAAAACTACCTACCTTGCATTCGTACAACTCACCTTGTTGCGGATTATCAAGCTTGTCCACTCCCGCTACGTCCACTGTCTTTGGTGCGCCATTAGAACCTTTTAACGGCTCAGCATCCACTAAAACATGGCAGTTGCAACCCATGCAGGGATAGCGCACCATTAAAAAACGCGATACCAGTACTTCCAGTATACCCCCGCGAAGCCTGCGCAGGTAACCTATCTCGGTTTCTCCTTTTGGAGGAGTCCAGGCAAGTTCAAAGATTGTAGCAAGCAAATCAGTAAATTTTTTACGCAATTCTTCTTTTTTCTTGCTGACAACTTTTCTCAGGTAACCAATCTTCCAGTATTGAAATTTCATTACAGTATCATTACTTAAAACTACGTCCGCCGCATCAGTTAGATACTCCTGCTCTCTAAAAAGAAAGTCAGCAAGATCATGAAGTGCTTGCTGGCTGTTTACGTCATCCATATAGTGATCCGCGTGCACAAATGATAAGAGCATCTTTCTCCCTCCTTGCATCTATCCATCGTTCTTTACCTCTTTTGTTCGCAACATCGCAGAAACATCAATGAGAGGTATAAGGAGAGGAGGAAAGCCCATCCGTCGTGTTAGAGGAGATACCGCCTCCCGCGCCCAAGGCAGCAATAGGGGTAAACTTTGTATCTCGACAAAACGCTTCAGCTTACTGCGGTTGGGTGATTTCTCATCAACAAACTTTCCACGTCCGGTGATTTCCAGTGAAAATACCTTTGGTTGGTTATCAAAAAAGACTTTAACGCTAAGATAGCCATAAGCTTCTTTATTATTTAATGTTTTTGAGCTTACGGCAAAATTCATCCGATAACTGGCGTTGTTAGAAAAGTCCCCGATTCGCCGGCAGTTTATCTTTTCTATAATAACCTCATGCAGCTGCACAGGATGGGGTATCACCGGCTTGTCCATAAGGCCCCCTCTTATCTGTTTTCTCAATATCTATTTTACCAATTGCTCCTGTTGGCCATTGTTTATCTTCTAAATCTGCTTTTAAGTCAAACATCAACAAATCCGGTGATTTTTGCTCAATTAGCTCATTCTTTTCTTCCACATCTTTTACTTCTTTTACATCTTTCAAATAATTTTGGACTACATCTTGCAATGCTTCAGTAGCTATTTTCAGGAAACTTTCTTTCCAGTCAATTAAATGAAAAGAATCATTGACCCATTGGTCAACATTAAATAATTCCTTTCCCAAGACAACTTCGTTTTTCTTAATCTCTGATAATAATTCTAACTCCGTCAAGTCGGGGATAATACGCTCTAGTATATCTACAAGATAACTGTAACTTTCCACTTCATCAGTAGGAGAAATAAAAAATACAGAGTAATATTCCAACTGGCGAATTAGCGCGGAGAGACCATCAACATCTTCTACTGAAAGACGCGTTCTCACACCACTTAAAATAGTAGCTCCCTCATTTACAAACCACTCCAGGACGGGATCATCAGAGCGAGCACTAGTAAACAGGGCAAGCATTTTCTCCAACTGCTCCGGGCCAAGATCCTGCCCCGAAAATACCGGCACTTTACCCCCCGATAGTTCCTGAACAGTCAAAGCAGCATAAGCCCCTACCTGCTCAAGATACCCTGCCACAAAACGGTCATAGGCGACCAGGGCCAAGTTGTGCAACAATTCATTAGTTGTTGCCCCTTCGCCCAGCAGCAAAAGATTGAAAGAACCCTCTGGCAATAGTGAGGATTCTAAAGATGATTTCATCGCCTCATGCTGATATTTAGGGGCAAAACTGCCGCTAAGTTCCCGGAGCGATGCACTTTCTTTAGTTAAAAAATCTTTTACAGAAGACAAAAAAACCATCCTTTGAAAATTAATATTACAATATATTATTGACATCTTATGGCTATTACTATTCAGAATGGGAAGTAACTGTTCCTTTGAAAATATAAATTCTTCTATTTCAAGATGGGATTTCCTGCCTGCAAACATATATTTTTTTAGAAATCGACATTATTTTACTTAGTATGCTTTTTATCCTGTTTCAACGTATCCAAATCGTCAGGATCGCTCCGTCCTTCGGAAATGGCTTACTGATATGTCGCATAACATCGACTGGAAACCAAAACGGTTGACATGGCAGGGTCATGAATTTCTTGATGCCTTACGTAACCAAGCACGATGGCAGAAAGCATTGAAGGTATTGAAGGAAAAAAGCGGTGGAGTGACTTTCAATGTACTTTGTCACATGTATTCTAGTCATCATCAATATTATCATCTTCATCAGTTGTTTTAATAATTGTAAACATGGTAAAATGGAAAAAATGTATGGAGGAAGGATGGATGACAAAATGCTAAAGGTAGAATTTACCGATGACGCCAGGGATTATATCCTCCAAAAAGGCGACTCCATCACCGTGGATATGATGTTGTATGGCGGGTGTGGAGGCCAATTCAAGGAACCTGCCGTGTCAGCAGGCAAACCGCCTTTACCTGAAAGTTACGATTTAGTGGATGCGAACGGGATTAAGGTCTATATGTTTAAAGGCGCTGTAAGCAAACCGGATGGTATTAAAATATCACTGGCAGTTGATCGGATGGTGTTTAGAAGACTGTATGTAACAGGGCTGGTATATGAACAACCGGGCATGTAAAAAGTGTTGTGCTTCCGTCATCCCCAATCAAGTAAGTGACGACTTTACAAGGATTCATCATTTTCGGGAAGATGGTTTTCTCTATTCCCCCAAATGCAATAAATGGTAATAAGATATTCTGCACATTAGAAACTTATCCTGCCAAATGACCTCTATTTCCTGCAATGATTACAAAAGCCGGCTAAAGTCAGCCGGCTTTCACGATAGGTTTTTTCACACCCATGTTTTGGAGATTACATAGTATTCCCAACCGTTTCCTGGCAGATTGAAAAGCCTTCTATGATCTAATCTTCTTCGTCATTTCGAACCTGGCTGTGGAAAATTCCCTCCAGGCTCATGTCAAAGTCGTCTTTTAGCTTGACCTGGCTGACAACTTTGCGCACACCCCTCGCCTTGGCGGCTGTTTGTTTGGCAGCCTCGATTTCATCCGGGTTTTCCGTGCTGCCCATTAATATTACGGCGCCTCCGTGGGCTTCCGCGCCGATATGAGATAAATCTACTCGCGGATCGGCATTAAGCTCTTCCCGGACTTCCTTGGTAACGTCGGCATCAGTAATATTCCCGTCGGTGCTGATGGTAAGGTCGTTCACAACCTTTTGCACGCCGGGGAAACTGGCGGCAAGTTCTTCCGCCCTTTTACTTTCGCTTAAAGTATCGACTATCCCGCTTATTTCAACCTCTCCACCACCGCCCCTGACGTTTAAACCATAGCCCTTGAGGTCTTTGTCGCTATCCAAAACATCCTGGAAACGGCTCTGGAGTTCTCCATGCCCTTCTTTTTCGTGAGCTGACCGGGCTTTTTCTTCCCAGTCTTCCTCGCCTGTTTGATAAGCTATTTTGCGCTTAACATCTTTGCTTTCGCCATGCGATAGGCTTTTCAGCTGTGCCTTTTGGGATTCACGTTCACGGGGTTGGGGCGACCCTGCCGGCCGGTGAAAATAATTTTTTTCAGACATGTTCAATCCTCCTTTAATCTTGTATTTTGCCCCAAAAGGGTCGGCCGCTCCAAGGAAAATAAAGGGAAAATACAGCTTTGAAAAAGTAATAAAAACTAGCTGACTATACCAGGAAAGCCCGCCAGCTATTGGAGCCGGCGAGCTTCGCAAAATGTATCATTATTCAGTTTATCTCTCGTACCGGAGCGCTTCAATGGGGTCCAACCCCGCAGCTTTTTTGGCCGGATAATAGCCGAAAAATATGCCGATGGCTGCGGCAAACCCTGCGGAGATTAATACGGAGTACAGCTTGATCGACATCGTCATGCCGGCTGCCATGCCAATGAGTTTAGAAACGCCTATGCCCAGGAGAATCCCCACCACTCCCCCGGACAGGCAGAGCACCATTGCCTCCACCAGAAACTGGTTGCGGATATCGCTTTCCTTTGCCCCCACCGCCATACGCAAACCGATCTCCCTGGTCCTTTCTGTTACCGAAACCAGCATGATATTCATAATCCCGATACCGCCCACCAGCAGCGATATGGAGGCCACGCCGGCCAGAAAGAGGGTCAAGATGGCGGTGGTGCTTTCAACTGTTTCCAGCACTGAGGCCAGGTTACGCACGTTGAAATCATCTGAACTGGTCCCGCTCAGGCGGTGCCTTTCTCTTAAAAGGCTTTCGATGCTGCTCTGGACAAAACTCATACTTTCTGCATTTTCAACCTGCACATCGATAAGACGGACGTTATTTACACCCAATAATCTCCTTTGTGCCGTGGTTATGGGTATGTAGACGTTATTGTCCTGGTCCTGCCCGACCATGGAGGAGCCTTTGGCGGCCAGAACGCCTACCACGGTAAAGGTCAGTTTGTTGAGCCTGATAGTTGTTCCTACCGGATCTACACCGGGCGGGTAAAGGTTATCTACCACCGTTTGGCCCAGGACTGCCACCGGGGTGGCGCCTGTTACGTCGTCTTCGGTAAAAAACGACCCCGCGCTGGTGGACCAGTCTTTGATTAACTGAAACTCGGGGGTGGTCCCGTTGAAGGCGGCGGTCCAGGTCTGGTTGGAGTAAGCGAGGGTGGCGCTTGAACTAAGCTCGGGCGCCACATAGGCCACCATGTTCAGTTCGGCTATAGCTTGGGCGTCTTCCAGGGTCAGGGTATTGACGTTGCCCCCGGCGCCCCTGACCGCTCCCTGTCCGGCCCCGGGATATACCATCAGCAGGTTGGAGCCCATGGAAGAAATCTGGTCCTGTACTCTTTTGGTTACGCCCTGCCCCATGGAAATCATGATTATTACCGCCGCCACACCGATAATGATGCCGAGCATGGTCAAGGAGGATCTCAGTTTATTGGCCCTGATCCCGTTAAAGGCCACCTCGAAGTTGTTGGTGATATTCATAGCCCGGCCTCCGCTTCTACCGGCAGGGCCGCCAGGTCTTCGTCGGCGTTCCTTTGGTTTAATACCGGAGTATCCTCAATAATGTGGCCGTCCTTGATAGTCACTAATCGTTTGCAATATTGCGCAATATCTTTTTCATGGGTAACCATCACCACCGTTATCCCTTTTTCCTGGTTAAGTCTTTGAATCACCGCCACGATCTCGATGCTGGTCCTTGAATCCAGCGCGCCGGTGGGTTCATCGGCCAGGATCAGGGAAGGGTTGTTGACCAGAGCGCGGGCGATGGCGACTCTTTGCTGCTGGCCGCCTGACATCTGGTTGGGGTAATGATGCAGATATTTTGAGAGCCCGACCCATTGCAGGGCGTCTTTAGCCCTGACGGCCATCTCTTTCTTTTCCACCCCGGCATAGATCATCGGCAACTCTACATTGGCTTCTACTGTCGCCCTGCCCAAAAGGTTAAAACCCTGAAAGACAAAGCCAAGCCTTTTGTTGCGGATCGTGGCCAGCTGGTTCTTGTCCAATTCGGACACATTCTCTCCGTCGAGGTAATAGGTACCTTTGGTGGGTTTGTCCAAACAGCCGACAATATTTAAAAATGTACTTTTGCCTGAACCGGAGGCGCCCATGACGGCAACCATTTCTCCCTGCTTTATGGTTAAGTTTATACCCCTTAAGGCGTAAATGCGCGCTTCTCCCATGGTGTATGTTTTTCTGATCTCTTTAAGTTCTATCGTTGTTCTGTCAGGCATGCTGCGCCCCCGTTCGCTAATTAGTTCGTACCCTTACTCCGCCCCCCATCGGCATCGGGCCGCCGCCCTGGCCGCCCTGGGCAGGCGCAGCGGCAGTCTGGCTGAGAGAGCCAATCACAACTGTTTCCCCTTCGTTCAGGCCATTTATAACTTCATAATTTCTCAAGTCCGACAATCCCAGAGTTACCTTGCGTGGCTCAGGTGTTCCCGACTTGCCCAGCACCAGGACCGCGGCTTGCCGGGTCTGGCTGCTTTCCAGCCGGCTTGCAGTGTCACCTGGGTTATTATTGCTGTTGCCGCCTGTACCCTTCCCGCTCCCTCTTTGGCTATTCCGGCCCTGGCTGTCGGCCCCGCTTTCAGTAGCCGCAGGGCTTGCCGTCCCGCTCTGGCCCAGTTTGTTAAGGTAACTTAAGGCATAGGTTACGGCTCCCTTAGAAACGGTGAGAGTGTCTTCGCTCCTGTCGACGATAATGTTTACATTGGCAGGCATACCTGCTTTTAACCCCTGCTGGTTAGCGTCAATTTCGATGATTACATCGTAAATTTGGACGTTGGACAGGGTGTATGCCTGGGGAGATATACTGCTGACCCGGCCTGTAAAGTTTTGCTCCGGAAAAGAGTTAACGGTAAATTCCACCTTTTGGCCTACTTCCGTCTTGCCGATGTCGGCCTCGTTAACCTGCGCATTGATCTGTAAAGCTTCCGAGATAACAACCATAAACCCGCTGGACCCGCTGGTGCTGTTGTTGTTGGCCGTAGCCCGCTGCCCCACGGCGCCGTTGATCTCACTAACGATACCATTAATAGGGCTTACCATCCGGGCGCCTGATAGATCGATACTGGCTATTTGCAGCGACGCCTGGCTGCTTTGCACCTTAGCCGCAGCCGATTTGATATCCTCTGCCCGGGCGCCTGATTGCAGGGCCTTGTAAGATTCCTGTGCTTTGATTAAATTACCCTCGGCATCAGCATAGCTTATTTGAGCGTTTTCCAGCTCGCTCTGGGCAACCGCTCCCGCCTCAGCCAGCTGCTGGTAACGCTCCAGGTTGGACTTGGCCTGGTCATATGACGCCTGGGCGATATTGACGCTTGCCTCGGCCTGCCGCAATTCCTCCTGGGTGGAGCCATTTTGCAGCAGTTCCATACTGGCGCTGGCTTGCTCCAAGTTGGCCTCAGCCTGTTTTAACTGCAACTCCAGGTTTTGGCTGTCCTGTTCGGCTAAAACCTGACCGGGTGTTACATGATCTCCTACCTTGACGTAAATATCTTTGATGATTTCAGCGTTTTTGAAAGCCAGGGAAACAGTGCTTACCGGTTCGACCGTACCGCTGGCCGAGATGGTGTTGGTTATTGAGCCCCTTTTGACGCTTTCAGTGAGATAGCCTCCCGACGCTTTTTTTGAGTTGCCCAGATAGAAATATCCCGCCAGCGCAACCGCCACAATTATTAAAATCCCTAATAGCAGTTTTTTTCTTTTAAAAAATGCCGGAGGCATACAAAATTTTTTTAAAAGACTTGATTTACCTTCTTCGGTATTGAGCATATTTTCCACTCTGGCTTTCCTCCCTGGTTTTCATCATACAACACGGTGTCGGACACAGGCGAAATATGGCTTCTATCCGCGGTAACCAGCATACTCCGTGTCTGCCTGCAACACAAGAGCAACAGCAGTTTTATCTTCCACTACCAATATCTTTCACATATGCCGCCTTCGCGTCTAATCGATAGATATACCATAAGAAAGAAAATGTCAAGGGTTTCCTCAGAGTCGATGAATATTTTGTTGATGTGGATAAAATTTTACTTGCTCCAAATACTATTTTTGAAGCTGGAGGTGACGCATTTGAGCTTGTATGCCCGGGCCTTTCTGGCAAAGCTAATCATTGCCTTAACGGTAACCGCTATTCTGACTTATGTAACCGGTATTACTGTAATCTGGGGAACAGTGATTGCCCTGACTCTGACCCTGGTGACATCCCTGGCCGCGGACCGTCCCTTTCTACTATTGTTGGGCCGCAACATCACCGTGCTGGTCGACGTAGCCCTGGCAATTCCCTTGATTTGGGGTTTAACCAGATTCATTACCGGGCTTTTCCTGCCTATATCGACTCTGGCAATCCTGACCCTGGTAATTGTGGTTGGAGAGTGGTTTTTTCATATCTACGCCATGGACATGAGGCTATCTAAAGACCTGAGATTACGTATCAAGGACTGATCACGCAGGCCCAGGTATGATTATAATGCTTTGCTAAGGCCCATGGCCTTTTTTTATTCACTTTAAGCTGCAGGATATTTTTACTCTTGCGGTTGGAAGCACGTATTGGTCAATAGGGACATATCCTTTAGTAATACTGCTGCAATTGGGAGGACCTTATGCCCCCCGGACCGACCCTGCTATACTTCTGATTTTGGAGGTTCAACTGTGAGCTATGATCAAAAAGACCTACTGAAGTTGGCCCTGGACCTGTATGAAAAGACAAAGGAAACGGGCTTGAGCAGTTATTGGAACAAAGATAGGCTAGAGACAGTGCTGGAGGCAATTAAAAAAATAAACCCCGGCGAGCTGTCTCCTTTTTCACACACCGGTAGAGATAAAAAGAACCAGCAAGAGAATTTGCAGAAGAACTCACAGGAGGATGAGAACCATCTTTTCTGGAAGCAGGAGACCAACCCTCCTCAGAACGCCTTCACTGAACCGGGTCAGGCGGGAAATGTCTCACCTGTCTCGATTTACGAAACTGCCATGGACGTCAACGTCCAGGCCATTCTGCCCGGCATCGTTTCTCATGAAGATTTGCACCTGCTGATTTCCCAGGAGGTTATCCAGCTTTTTGGGGCCAAAGTCCCCCCGGGAGGCAGCAACCCTGTTGATAACTTTCATAAAATTATCCGGCTCCCCGCCACGGTCGAACCTTCGGGGGCCACGGCGACCTACCGCAAGGGTCTCTTATCCCTCAGCGTCCCCAAAAAGAAACCGGACCCACCAAAGCGCATTCCGGTGAAGTTTGAGTAACGGTCTGTTCTACCATGACGGTAATTCCTTCGTTAACCTGCCAGCCGGCCACAGGTCGCTGCGGCCGGTGAAAGAGTGGCAATAGTACTTCTATTTGCTTTAGAAATGACGAGGCCCTTCCCGTTGCCGGTAAGGGCCATGAATTGCTCTAATGCAACTGAATAAACATGGTTTCGCTGAAGGTGCGAATGAATTGCCCCTTCTATCATTGGTTATTTTTCGGCTTCGCTATCGTTGCTCGGGCCAGATTCCGGCTGACTGCCGGCATCATCCATTTTCACCACCGGCTGGTTGAGCCCCTGGTTGAACTGAATAATGGTACTCTGGAAATTATCCAACCCTTCTTTGATATTTTTAACCGTGTATTGAGCGGCTTGGGCTACGGCGTTGAATGACTCCAGGTGCTTATTCGAGTCCGGTATGCAGGACATCAAAAATAAAATCGGGTAAAGAAAACGCTTCACCTTGTTACACCTCTCCTCTTTTTTCGATTCATACCTGATCTAATCTTATGCAGGAGGAGTTGAAAGGGTTATGGAAAATCAGGCAAATATTTATTTAATAGAACCTATCTCTTCACAGTGACCGCCACAGGGCTCGGTGTGAATAAGAATTTGCGCTCCCGGCAATTGCGCGCGAAGATCATCTTCAATGCGGTCGCAGAGATTATGCACGGCATTGATGTCCTGATATTTGGGTACAACCAGGTGCAGATCAACATATCGGTCACTACCTGCCTTCCTCGTGCGCAGGTCGTGGAACTCAACGTATTCTTCCGCATAGCTTTGAAGGATTCCCTTAATTAGATTTTCCTCCGTTTTGGGCAGGTTAACATCCAGGATACTGCGTACTGATTCTCTGATCAAGTTGAAAGCTGCTTTAAAGATCATAAGGGCTACCGCAATAGCGATGATCGGATCCAGTATTGTTAGACCGGTCAGATAAATAGCTCCCAGCCCGGCAAAAACCCCCAGAGATGTATAAACATCTGTCATTAGGTGCCAGCCATCAGCTGCCAGCGCGGGGGATTCCATTTTCCTGGCAGTTTTTAATAGCTTACGCGATACCAACAGGTTTACCAACACTGAGACGCCCATCACCCCGGCGCCCAGGCCAAGGCTTTCGATTTGCCCGCCCCCTTTTAATTTGGGGATAGCGCTATTGATAATCATAGCGCCCGCGACCAGAATGAGGATGGCTTCAATAATGCTCGAAAGGTTCTCAAATTTGCCGTGTCCGTAATTATGCCTGTCATCCGCCGGCTTGGCCGCGGTTTTTACGGCGAAAAAGGCAATTACCGCAGCCACTAAATCCAGGCTCGAGTGTGCGGCCTCTGAAATTACGCTGACGGACCCCATATAAAGTCCGGCGGCCAGCTTGCCCAGGGCCAGGAAAGTATTTGAACCTATAGAGAGCAAAGCCACCTTAGCTTTTTCATCCATTGGACCAGTCCTCTCTTTAACTGCAATGATAACTATTCTTATTGTTATCAGTAACCATTCTCATTTGGGGTAAAAAGACAAATGCCCCGGCTCACACGTTAGGACGAATGAAAGCCGTGGCAAAATAGTTAATCATATAAAAGCCCATAAAGTTATCTATGTTATTTTATTTTATTTTATATCTTGGTTATCGTCAACCATAATATATGACACCAATACCATATATGTACCTTTATTTTTTCAAAAATGCGGTAATTGCGCCTGCAGGTATGCGCTCATGATTAAATAAGAAAATACGGCTAAAAAATATTAGTGAGATTTATGGTCCCTTTTTCAGGTATGTGTTTAATCATCTGCCTTATTTCAGAAAGCTGTCCCAATGCCAGCGGGGTGTTTCTTTCAGCAATATATTCCTTGTTTTTGGCTATGGCGAAATCAATATTATCAATTTCCTCGTGGTCCAGTAACGCGGGCCACCATTTTCCTCTCCGATCCCAGTTCCGTTCCAGCGCCTCGGTATGCTCTGAGGCGCTGTCCCAATTCTCCGCGTTGATTTCCCCGCGGATTTTGTCCACATCAAGTAAAAGTTCATTGGCTGAGACCGTAAGTTGGTGGTTGGTCCAAAAGCCCAACGCAACAACAGCGACGAATATTATTAGCAGTGTGGTTAGCAGCCTCATCTTAGCCCCCGGACCAGTTGTATTGGTTTTTAAGTTTTTGCTTTAGCCTGATAGAAAAGTTTGCCTTCCGTGTCCAGGCTGGCAAACAGGACATCCTTAAAACTTTTGATACCGAATTTATCCAACTCCGACTTGAGCCAGCCGGGGTCAAGCCGGGCCTTCTGCAAATTCTTATCCATTATCTGACCGTCAATTACCAAAGTTAGGGGCAACCCCTCATACTGTGTAGACAAATTCAAATCCTGGGGAACCAACGGCCTTTTTTGTGATTTTGGAATAACGCTCAAATGCCCCGAGGTTTCCAGGATGGCAAATTCAACATCAGAAATATTGGGAAAGTTTTTGGACCTCAACTCTTCCAGCAGATCGTTTATGTTAAAGCGCGTTCTCTGCAGCTCTTTTTCTATTATTTTGCCGCCTTCGATTAAGACAACCGGCGTACCGCAGATAACCCCCCTGGCCTTCACGTTTTTCAAGGAAATATAGGACAAGGTAACTCCAGCCACTAATAGGGTCAGGATTGGCAAGAGCCCGCTAAAAAGTGGAATGCCAATATTCTCCATGGGGATGGCAGCCAGCTCGGAGAGCATGATTATAATTACGAGTTCGTAAGGCTGCAGCTGCCCGATTTGCCTCTTGCCCATGAGCCTCAAGGCCACTACTACCACGGCAAATAAAATAAGGGTGCGAATAATCGTTAAGATCATGTTACCTTCCCAACTAAAGGATTGTTAAAACGTATTATTCCCACCGCTTTTAATTATATGAATTTTGTTTACTTAACAACTATCCTGCAGCCGTTACTTGCGTCTCTTGAAGAAACCCAGACTGAGCGGGATAACGTTGGTCAAGCTTGGGGCGGGATCCACGTAATAGAGGAGTTTATTGCACTTCTGGCACAAGTAGATCTCTTTCTTTTCTTCGGGGATCCGGATGGCCAACTCACCGCACACGCACCTGGCCTCATGCCCCTGTTCTTGATTTTTTTTAACCTTAAGCTTGCCAAACAGGTCCAGCATATAAAACGCCCCCTCAAGATACCTAATATATAATTTACCATTATACAGCAATATTTTAAATATCTTCAGATTTCCTCATAGTAACTTCTCAACTCTACCAAATGCATTTTTTCTTCCTCAATTAAACTGTACAGCAGCTTGCGTCCATTATCCGAACGGGTGCGTGACAGTAGTTCATGATAGACTAAAATGGCGTCCTTTTCAGCCTGGACCCCGATGGCCAGGGCATCCTTCATGGTTTCAGCTTTCCAGCCAGCCTGCCCCGGTTCCACATCCACGGGAAAGAGATTTTCCTGCATAACGGCGTTAAGATAATCCGAAACCTCCGGTTCAAGAAATTCATCGTGATCATAACACACCAGGAGCTTTTCAAAAACCTTTAAGTGTTCCTTTTCTTCATCAGCAAGTTTTATAAATATCTGCCTGGCCCGTTCATCTTCCGTCATGCGGGCCATGGCGCTGTAAAACCTGAAGCCCTTTTCCTCTATACGCATGGCGCCCCTGGCGATTTCGCTGATTTTGGACGGTCCCACCTGGATACCTCCCGAGTTTTAATATGATATATTCATTTCCACTATTTCCTTTCCTATCCGTCCGCCGCTAGTGCAAGTTCGCCTTTGAAATGAAGCTGTCCCGCAAAATTTCAAGCAACTGCGCCAGTTTGATATTACTTTTGCTATACATGGCCTGATCGGCCACTTTACTGGACAGCTCTCCCATGCCCCGGCCCGCGTTACGCACCAGCAAGGCCCTGGGCCGAAATCTCCCCATCTTGTCCATCCCGGCTGCAATGCCCTCCTCGATGAGACGCCAGTCCGTCATCAAGACAACATGGCTGCGCCTGGTAATAACCGGCAGGTACTCCCACATGTCCAGTGTAAAGCCGATGGAAACCACGTCTTCTCCGTCCCAACCAATCTCCAGGGTAACCATATATTGATCATCATTGAGCAGTGTTAATTCCCAGCTAAACCAGTAATTTATTTCCTCGCCTTCATGGAAGCGCTTAAACAATACCGATAAATCCCGCTCCAGGGCCGGTACCACCAGAATCACAGCCTGCTCTGTCTCCCCAATAAATTCGGGAATGGCTATTTCTTTATACATACCCCTACCCCCATACAATAAATGCGGTCACATATAAGTTCTCGACTTGAAATACAATTCCTGTCTAAAATTAAAAATGTTTGCACCTCGCGGTAACAACGCCTTTTTATCCCTTTACCGGGTAATTATAACATTAACGGGCAGGTGAAAATAGCAAAGCGGCGCGAGCTTAAATGTAGATGGAGAGGCTCAAAAGAGGCTGTTTGGTGAGTTGTTTATAAAACGCGGGGTCTACAAAGAGTAAGGGTGATTAACCTTTGTAATAAAATCCTTTTTTTAACCGGAGCAGCGTCTGTCCGGCCGCCCTGGCCAGCTCGCGGTAACCCTTTTGGTTGGGATGAGCTCCGTCCGTAAAGTAATGCGGGTTACCCTTCCCGGTTTGGGGATCCAGCATGGGAGTGTAAAAATCCAGCGCCGGGAGTCGCTCCTGCTCTGCAAATGACCTGACCCAACAGCCGATGGTTGCCATTGCTTCTGCCAGACTACCGGCCAAGCCGGGAGGCACAAAGCCCCCGCCCGGCAAAGCCGGGGGCGGCACAACCAGGACAGGACATATCCCCGCCTCAAGAGCTACCGCTGCCATGGTTTTGATGTTATCCTGGATCTCCTCCACGCTGCCCCCAAGCAAGATATCGTTGGCGCCACCCAGGATGATCACATAAGCCGGCGCCATTGGTCGAACATCATATTTCAAGCGGTCCAGCATCCCCCAGGTGGAATCCCCGTTAATTCCTTCGTTAACCAGAGTGAGGCCAACCATCTTAGACGAAAGAGCTACCCAGGAGGTCTCCGGCCCGCCTGGGTAACCATAAGTAATGCTGTCCCCCAGGCAAACGACCTGGTCCCGCCTGGCTACTTTTAAAAAGGTCTCAAATGCCGTATCAGCAAAAACTGAAAAAATCACGTTTTCGACGCTGTTGCTGTGAGCCAAGAGACGCCTTGCCTCACTGACCATCACTTTAGCCGCAGCCTCCGGGTCAAGCTCTCCTACCCCTGTAACCGGAACAGGAACAGCGATGTTATGCAAGCCGCACTCCTCTGCCCGCAGCAAGGCCTCGCGGGTGACAAGCCTTACCCCGGCCTCGTCAGCGGCAAGGGCCTCTCCCGTGCCGGTTGTATAAATGAAACTGCCTCCCTTGAACGAGACGCCGGCAACTAACGCATCCTCTACCGGAACAGGGCTTATATTGACAATGGCAGCAACAGCCACTCCGGTAATATCTCCTTTGATCACTGTTATCATTTTACACCCCTGCCTTGCTTGTTATGTCAACCGGCAATTAATACTTCTCACAGGAGGATTATTTATCCTCTAAAAATAATTTTTGTTTTCATTCGTTTTTTATCCTGTTGCGGAGAGAATTTCTAATTAAGAGATAGGCCAGGCCACTTCCCAGCAGGGCCAGCCCCACCAGCGGCAGCCTGGTGTTTATGTAAGGCGCAATCAGCTGGTAATTATGGCCGAAAAACATCCCCAACAGGAGGTAAAGAAATCCCCATCCCACTGTGAAAATGGAGTTGTATAAAAGAAAATAAGGCAGACTGATGCGGCTGACGCCGGCCATATAGGGGGTCAGGTTGCTCAGGCCCGGCAGAAAACGCCCAAAAATAATAAAAGCCGGAGCCGAACGGTCCAGCAAGGACTGCGCCTGTTCAAATCGCTCGGGAGATATGCGTAAAAAGGCGCCGATCCGGACAAAAAAAGGCTGGCCAAGGTTTCTACCGATAAGATAAGCGGTTAAAGAGCCTCCCGTGTACCCGGACAGGGTGGCCAGCATGGCGCTGGAAAACTCCAGCCGGCCCTGGTTAACCAAAAGACCGGTCAGGATTACCATGATCCCTCCTGGAAAAGGCACACCCATCGACTCAATAAACACCCCCATCAGCAACCCGACCAAACCCAGGGTAGAGAGATAATTAAGAATAAAATCCGACAAAAAAATCCCCCCTTTGGTATCATTAGAATGCCCGGAGGGAAAGACTTTATGAGTCGTGGGACATGGGACATGGGATGTGGGATAAGGTATATACATTCCATCGCAAAAGCCTCATTTAGGAGTGGGGCTTTTTGTATTTTGACAAAATTATTGTTGGGTATTCTATAATAGATTACTTTTCCTATAGTAGGTTATTATGGTAATATTGTGAACAGGTTTTAAATATTACATTATTCGACATGAAGTATTATCATGTCCCGTATTAGAGATACATGCGGAAATTAAAAGACTGCGTGCTAAACTGAACAGCCTGGCTGCTGACAAGGCTGACTATGTGAAGGGGCTGGGAGTCCTCAAATTTGCAATGTCCCCGCTAGGGAGTGGTCTTATGGGAGCATGAAAAGTAAGCCAATTTATTTTAGTATGATGGAAAAGGGGGATCTGCTTAATGAAACTGAGAACCAAAGTAATGTTGACATTCTGTGCAATCATTGTTCTAGCCGTGTTGTTAATCGGCCTGGCAGGGTATTCGGGGCTAGCCGGGATAACTTTAGCGGTGGCGCTTATCGCTGGTAGCTTATTAACGTTTGCCATGGGGTTTTTCTCATATCGCAGCATTTCTGTCAATATAAGTGAACTGGCGGCAGAATGCAGCCGGGTGGCGAAAGCGGCGCAAGAAGGAAAGTTGGATATCCGGGGGGATGCAAAAAAAGTCAATTCAGAGTTCCAGGAAGTCATCCATGGATTTAATAATACCCTGGACGCGATAATCAGGCCGCTGAACGTGGCCGCCGAGTATATAGAACTGATCAGCAAGGGCGACATGCCGCCAAAGATTACCGAAAGCTACAATGGCGACTTCAATGAGATCAAGAACAACCTGAATGCCTGTATAGACGCTGTCAACGGCCTGATTAAAGAAGTCAACCATATGGTCCAGGCCGTTAGGGATGGCAAACTGGATACCCGCAGCAACGCGTCGGCCTTTGCCGGCGAATGGGGCAAGCTGTTGAGTGACATGAACGGTTTGATGGCGGCTGTAGACGAACCAGTTAAGGAACTGATGACGATTCTCAGCCGGGTGGCGGTAAATGACGTTACCAAAAAGATGGACAAACAATATGATGGTGTTTGGAATGACCTGAAAGAAGATACCAACAGCGTTATAACGATGATGACGAGTATCCAGGACGTATCGAAAAATATGAGCAACGGTAATCTAAGCGACTTGGATATGCTTAAGCAAATTGGGCGAAGAAGTGACAATGATGAATTAACCCCTGACTTTATTAAGATGATGGAGGCCATTCAAAGTCTGGTAAACGATGCAAACGACCTGGCCCAAACGGCAGTGGAGGGCCGGCTCGACACCCGGGCCGACGCCTCTAAGCACGCTGGTGAATACCGTAAAATCATCGACGGTTTCAATAAGACACTTGATACTGTAGTTCAGCCTATTAATGAAGCGGTTGAATGTCTGAAAGAAATGGCCATGGGCAATCTGGACGTCGCAGTCACCGGTAATTATAAAGGTGATCATGCTATCATTAAAGACGCTCTCAACAAGACCCTTGAAGCTATTAACGAAACTATGGGACAGATTACCATCGCGATAGAACAGGTAAATACCGGCGCCTGGCAGGTTTCCGACTCCAGTCAGTCCCTGTCGCAGGGCGCGGCAGAGTCGGCCAGCACCATGGAACAGCTCACTTCCTCCATGAATGAAATGAACTCCCAGACCAAACAAAACGCCGATAACGCCATGCAGGCCAACCAGCTTGCCA